>CAYSOI010000334.1:0-5186 GCA_964432425.1 uncultured Opitutales bacterium
CGATCACGACGGCGTCCAGCTCCTTGTCTTCCAGAAATTTCCGAACGTCGGTGTAAGTGTTGAGCTTGATCTTGGAATCAGCGAAAGTCTTTTTCTGGCGTTCGAGAGCGGTGGTGTCGGGATCGCAGACCGCAGTGACCCGTACATTCATGCTGTCTTTCAGCCCCTTGAGATGGCGGGCATGACCAGAACCTTTTCCGCCACATCCGATCACTCCGACCCGTACGGCAGAGTTTGCACCCTGAACCCCCGCCCAAGTCGATTGAAATTGTGTGGTAAGGGAAATGCCTGCTCCAGTAGCAAGGCCAGATTGGATGAGTTTTCTTCGTGAAGTAGTATGCATGAGGGATCCTGAGCTTTTGGGTTGGTGGAGTTTATGAAAATGATCGAAATACCATGATTTGAAATCCCATCACTCTGGTTCTCCATATTGATTTTCTATTGGGATTGACAACCTGCCAGGAGAATCAGCCATATGTCGAGAAAATGACAAGGAGAGTGTGATTGGATTTCATAAGCAAGAGAGGGGAAAACTGAAAGTTGATCCGCCGGAAGAATACCTGAATAAGCACCTTAGTTGGAACTTAAAAGGACAGAACACCAGTGTCCTGCAAGATAAGTTGATGATTACAATGACGGCCTGAAAGACCGTCCTACAATAGTGCGAATTGTCGTAGGCGGGGCATTTCAGGCCGTAGATTCTTCTGACAGCACACTAGGTTAGACTGAGATACTGGGGGACATGGAGGTAGTTGGGAAACCGCCTCACCTGTTTCGGGCATTGTATGTTTGCACTGGTGGGGGATTGGTTTTGATGGGGGGAAAGTGGTATAGTGTACTTATGAAATCTGCAGTGGCACACCGCAGGAAAAGGAAGTCCTCTCTACGATTGAGGACCCGGGATCCTGCCATCGTTGCGGAAGAACTTGCGGAGACGTTGCTAGAGGATTCTCTGAAGGATTGTACCCGAAAGGAAGCTGCGAAGATGAAGCAGTTATCCAGATTGATCCGACATCCTCAGGCCAAGCATCTAGTCTTTCTGATGACGGATCGATTGGGGCGATGCAAAGAATCATCACGAGCGGCCAAGTCGTGGCGAGGTCTGCTGCGGAAATATGCTCCGGGTTGGGGGTTTTCAATGGTGGACCGATGCTTGTTTCGACTAGGTTCGGTGGCTTCACGTTTACTCCCGCAGTTGGTAATGGAGGCAATCCACCGAAGGTTGCAAGGGGAAAGCCAGGAGGTGATCCTTCCTGCGGAGGAAAAACAGTTGCTGGAGTACCTGAAGGATCGTACTGAATCCGGAGCCCAGGTGAATCTGAACCAACTTGGAGAAGCCGTTCTTGGAGAGGAGGAAGCCAAGAAAAGACTCGATGCTCTTCTGCAACTTCTGGAGCGGGACAATGCCCACTACGTTTCGGTCAAAAATTCTGCCATCTTCAGTCAGATCCAGCTGGTTGCCTGGGACGATACATTGAGGGCCATCAAGGATCGGCTTCGTGTGCTCTTCCGTGCAGCCATGAAACGGGGAAAATTTGTCAATCTCGACATGGAGGAATACCGGGACCTGCACCTGACGGTACATGCGTTTCAAGAGCTACTCTCGGAAGAAGAGTTTTTACATTTCGCGGCAGGCATTGCATTGCAGGCGTACTTGCCGGATTCTCCAACTGTGCAGAAAGAGTTGATCCAATGGTCCAGAAAGCGATGTGCACAAGGAGGCGTTCCGATCAAGATCCGGCTGGTCAAGGGAGCCAATCTGGCGATGGAGAAAGTGGATGCGGAAATGCATGGCTGGAACCTAGCCTCGTTTGCCACCAAGCGGGAAACCGATGCTTGTTTCAAACAGATGCTGGAGGTTGGTTGTAAGCCGGAAAATGCGGAAGTGGTGCTACTCGGCGTGGGCAGCCACAACCTTTTTGATGTAGCCCTGGCACTGGTTTTACGAAGGCAGAACGAAGTCGAACGTTTTGTAGAGGTGGAGATGCTGGAAGGGATGGCCCCTTCGCAGTCGAGAGTGGTTCAGGAGAAGGCAGGAGGCTTGCTGGTTTATGCACCGATGGTGAAACCGGAAGATTACCACAGTGCCCTTGCCTATCTCGTTCGGCGTCTGGATGAAAATACATCAACGGGAAACTTTCTGGCTAGTTTGTTCTCATTAAAGCCGGGTTCGGAAACCTGGCTGGAACAATGTGAGGCGTTTCATGATGCATGGAAAACCCGACATCAGATCACCAGTCTGTCCCATCGAGCCACTCTTCCAGAACGGGATCCGACTAAGTTTTCCAATGAACCGGACACGGACTGGTCTCAACGGCAAAACCGACAACGTCTGAACTTGGCGAAATGTGAGATAAGCCACCCCCCGAAATGTGATACCGACGGGATCGGGAAAGCGTTGAATTCAGCTGCTGCGGCACAACCCCACTGGGAAGAACTTGGTGAACAGGAGCGGGCTCGCCTTCTCCGGCAATGTGCAGATCAACTTGCAGAAACCCGATTTGCCTCCATTGCCAGGATTCGGGAAGAAGGGAAAAAGGCAGTAGCGGAAGCAGACTCGGAAGTGTCGGAAGCCATCGACTTTGCCAGATACTACGCTGAAGTTGGCCAGGTTCCTGAAGGGATTCGAGCCTCAGCGTTGGGAACTGTGGTGGTCACTCCGCCCTGGAATTTTCCGTTTGCCATCCCCTGTGGAGGCATTTTGGCGGCACTGATGGCAGGAAATGCAGCCATTCTGAAACCAGCTCCAGAGGCCATTGGCATCGGCTGGTGGCTGGTGAACCAACTATGGGAAGCCGGTATCCCCAGAGAGGTTTTGCAATACGTAAATTGTGGAGAAGGTGAGGCAGGCCGGAAATTGATTCAGGATCCGAGAACTTCCGGGGTGATCCTCACCGGTTCCTTCGACACGGCCCGGAGGTTTCAATCCTGGAGACCCTCGTTACCTTTGTTTGCCGAAACCAGCGGAAAAAACGCCATGGTAATTACCGACTTGTCGGATCGGGAACTGGCGGCACGGGATTTGGTACGTTCGGCATTTGGACACTCGGGTCAAAAATGTTCGGCAGCCAGCCTGGGAATACTGGTGGGGGAAGTGTATGAGGACCCAGCATTTTTAAGGCATCTTCGGGATGCGACGGCAAGCCTTGCGGTGGGGCCCACCTCTGATTTGAGGAGCATGGTTACTCCTCTGGTTCAACCACCCGGTGATCCCCTCCAAAGGGCACTCACCTCATTGGAGGGAGGCGAAGAATGGCTCCTCCAGCCAAAAGCTTCGCCCATAGATCCATGTTTGTGGTCGCCGGGGATCAGGATGGGAGTGAAGTCCGGTTCATGGTTTCACCAAACGGAGTGCTTCGGACCTGTTCTGGGATTGATGAAAGCTCGTGACCTGGAGGAAGCCATTAAGCTCCAGAATGCCGGCAGTTTTGGACTCACTGCGGGGATTCATTCTCTGGATGAAGACGAAATCGCCTACTGGAAGGAACATGCCGAAGCTGGCAATCTTTACATCAACCGCCCGATCACTGGAGCCATTGTCCAGAGGCAACCTTTTGGGGGATGGAAACGAAGTTCCGTTGGACCTGGTGCCAAGGCAGGTGGCCCTAATTATGTGAATCTATTTCGTACTTTACGGGACACTGTGGAGGACGATCCGGAGATAACCCGAGATATTTACAAGGAGTGCTGGGAGTCCTACTTCTGTTGCGAACATGACCCCAGCGGATTGGGTTGCGAATCCAACATCTTTAGATACCGCCCGGCCAAAGGTGTCCTACTCCGAGTCGATGAGCAGGATGAAAGAAGTGAAGCACTGGCATGTCTGGCTGCACAAACCACGGGTATTCCCTTGTACATCAGCCGCAGACCCAAGGAAACGGATGCAACCTTGGCCAAACATTTACCCGCCCTCGCCGGAGAAGTGGAATTTCTCCGCACCACAGAAACACTACCCGATGACCCACTCCTTGAAGCCGCAGCCGCAGCCGACATCAACTGGATTCATGCCCCAATCAGTACTAATGGCAGGATTGAATTTACACGATGGACGCGGGAGCAGACGATCTCGGAAACGAAGCACAGGTATGGACACCTAATTCACGGTGCTCCATAGAGGAATTCTGGCGAAAAGACAGTTCACCCCATACTGTCAGGCACTTCCCCCCCTGTGAGTGGGAAATATTCTCCCCCATGGAAGGAAGCGCACGTGTAAAAACCAAGACTTGATGACAAAACAATCAGCCATTTACACCTTACGACTGAAGACTTGCCTTCTCTTCTTCCAATACCCTTGCTTCCCCCTTCGCTTTTTCAATCCTTCGCCCCTGTCGACTTTCACAAAAAAAACAGTTCCCGTTTCCGGACTTCTTTCAACCTCAATGTAAATCAGATTTCTTCGCCAATGTTTGACAGTGCCACCATCACCCATCTTCGCTCCACCATCGAAGAACATTTCCCTGATGCTCTTCGCCTGTTGGAACAGCTCGTCAACATTGGCAGTCATTCCCTCGACCCGGAAGGTGTAAATCGGGTTGGAGAAATGTTGTGGACCGAATTTGAGAAACTCGGATTTGTCGAGGGGGTTATGCAATCGACTGATCCCCGTTGCGGAAAACACCTCCTGCTCAACAAGCCGGGAACTGGCCATACCGCATTACTTCTAGTGGGGCATCTGGACACGGTGTACACCAACGAAGACCTGGAGGAGGACGCCTTCCGCTGGCGGAAAGATGGAGACCGCATCTTTGGTCCCGGAACGGTCGATGACAAGGGTGGAAATGTAATGATCTGGCTCCTCCTGAAAGCCTTACTCCAGGCTGACCCCGAGTTCTTTCATTCCGTACACTGGCAAGTGCATTTCAACGCGGCGGAGGAACTGCTAGGAGTCGATTTTGCGGAAGCTTCCGTAAGAAGTCTGCATCCAAGAACCAAGGCGGCCCTCGTCTTTGAATATGGACCGAATCAGGGCAAGGAATGGAAGATTCTGACAGGCCGGAAAGGTCGTGCACAGTTTGAAGTGCAAGTCGAAGGCAAAGCGGCTCACGCAGGTCATCCGGAACTCGGAGCCAATGCCATCCGTCAACTTTCCGAGTTGATCCCACAGATAGAAGATCTCACGGATTTGGCCCGGGGTCTGACCGCCAATGTGGGCATCATCCATGGCGGCGAAGCCAGTAATTCGGTCC
>CAYSOI010000335.1:0-5178 GCA_964432425.1 uncultured Opitutales bacterium
CCTGGTTGGCGAGTTTGGTGAGTTGGCCGGTGCCGGTTGGGCCGATGTGGGTTGGACTGCCCATGGCTTGGAAGATGGGAGTGCAGGTGGCGAAGGTTTCGGGATCGCCACCGACCATGATGGCGAGTTCGCCTGCGGTGGCTCCAATGGTTCCGCCGGAGACTGGGGCGTCGAGATAGGTGTGGTTGAGTTCTTTGTGGAGTTCGCAGTGAGCGATGGCTTCGTCAGGGCTGATGGAGCCCATGTCGATGTGGGTGGCTCCGGGAGGGAGGGCGTTGGCGACGTTGCTGTCAAAGATGACTTCCTGAACGGCGGGGCCATCTTTGAGCATGGTGATGAGGATGTCGGCGTGTTGGACGGCTTCGGCTGGTGAATTGTGGACGATGGCTCCGTGGGGTTGGAGGGCTTGGGCTTTTTGGGGAGTGCGGTTCCAGGCATGGAGGGTGTAGCCGGCTTTGAGGAGGTTTTGGGCCATGGGGCCGCCCATGAGGCCTGTGCCGAGGAAGGCGATGGTGGGGAGTGATGTATCCATATTCAGTGAAATAGTGTAAGGTTGTGACTTGTCTTCCACGGAGAATCGAGAAAAATGCATCTCAACCATGAGATACAAGTACTTAGACAGAATTACTGTAGATCCTGACAAATGTGGAGGTCGGCCCTGTTTGAGAGGTATGAGGATCCGTGTACAAGATGTATTGGAAATGCTGGCAACAGGTGCCAGCCAAGCCGAAGTTCTTGAGGATTACCCCTATTTGGAACAAGAGGACATCCTTGCCTCCCTGGAATTTGCCGCAGCAAAGTCAAACCATGCTGTTTTGCAGGCTAAATAATTGGTGAAGTTTCTGGTCGATGCAAATCTGCCTCCGGCTTTGGCTCGTTTCCTAGAGAAAGAAGGTCACGAAGCTTCTCATGTCTATGATCAAGAAATGGGCGAAGCCAAGGATTCCGAGATATGGGACTACGCCTTGCAAACAGGAGCAGTCATCATCACAAAAGACGAAGATTTTGAAGATCGATCCACTCGTTTATCCGAATTAGGAAAAGTGCCATCTATAATATGGATTAGGCTAGGCAATACAACCAAGAGAACCTTGCTGATCTGGTTTTCTAATTTACTACCTGAAATTACCCTACGGTTGGAAGCTGGTGAACGGTTGATTGAAATCATTTAAATATTCGGCAAAATGAATCTCATGATGGCTCTGTCAGGGAAAAGCGGCTTGTCAACCTATTGGGATGTAGTCTGTATCTTGGGGATCTATGAAAAATTGTGTTATTCGGCTGTTTTTGTTGATGGTGTCGGTGGTGATCGGTCAGGGAGCTTCGAATTTGGACCCGGTAGTGGAGTTATTGGGGCAGATTGATGACCCGGCGTTTCATGCGGATTTGTTGAAGGGGATGCGGGAAGGTTTGGCGGGGCAGAAGAATGTGGAGGTTCCGAAAGGTTGGGCGGAAGTTGCGGCGAAGTTGGCGAAGAGTCCGAATGAACAGGTGCGGGAGGATGTACGGGCATTGAGTTTGATCTTTGGGGATTCGGGAGCGTTGGATTCTTTGAAGGCAACCCTGGTGGATAAAAAGAGTCCGTTGGAGAAACGTCGGGATGCGTTGAAGTTGCTGGTGGAAAAGAACGCTCCGGGGCTGGCTTCCATTTTGCAGGATTTGATTCAGGTAAAGGATTTGCAGGGTGATGTGTTGAGAGGGTTGGCAGCTTATAATTCAAAGGAAACGCCGCAGGTGATCCTGAAGAATTATTCGAATTTCAACACGGAGAACAAGGCCATGGCTGTGGGAACGTTGGCATCGAGATCTGGTTTTGCGAAGGAATTGCTGGAGGCTCTGGCGAATGGAAAGATTCCTCGCAAGGACATTTCGGTGCCCATTGCCCGGCAGATTCAAAGCCTTGGCAATGAGGAACTGTCGGAACTGTTGAAGGAGCATTGGGGAGAAATCCGGCAAGTAAAGGCGGACAAGGCGGAGTTGATGGAAAAGTACAAGAAGATGTTGCCGAAGAAGTATTTGGCAAAGGCGGATCTTCCCAATGGCCGGGCTCTTTACAACCGGACTTGTGCAGCCTGCCATGTGCTCTATGGAGAAGGCGGTAAGATCGGGCCGGATATTACGGGCTCGGACCGCCGCAATCTGGATTATGTTCTGGATAATGTTCTGGATCCCAATGGAGCGATTGGGAAAGATTACCAATTCACCACCATCCATTTGAAAGATGGTCGGGTGGTGGCGGGAATGGTGGCGGCGGAAAACAACAGTAGCCTGACGGTACAAACGGTGACGGAGAGGATTGTTCTGTCGAAGGAAGATGTGGTTGCCCGCAATGTGTTGCCGATCTCGATGATGCCGGAAGGGCTTTTCAGTAATCTCAAGAAAGATGAACTTCGTGACTTGGTGGCGTATCTGGCAACAGAGCAACAGGTGCCGCTGAAGAAGTGATGCCCTGATATGAAACGCTTCTGCCATCTGTTTCTGACTCTGGTCCTTGCCAGCCAGATTCTGCATGCAGAGCCCAAACCTTTTCCGGAGAATCGGATTTATGACTTTTATGCCAAACAGGCCCGGCAGTACATGAACAGTGAGGCTCCGCTGCCGAAGATTCTGCCGGAGTTTCCGGGGCTGGATGGAGGGAGTTGGGGGTATTGGGGGCAGAATCCAGAGGCGGATAATTTTGATTATCGTCTCAATGAGATGGACACGGGGATTCTGCTTTCTCAGGTAACCCATCATTTTGGCAAGAGAACTCTGCGGGCTCATTGCATCAAGATTCCAGACGAACGGGAGATTTCGGCGTTGTTTGATTCAGGTGAGCTGACGTTTACGGATGTATGGGAAGGAGGATTTGTGGAGTGGCAGGCCCGGCGTTACGGCATTACCTCCGGAGTAAAGGCGAAGGGGAAACAGATTCTGAACCTACAGGAATCCAAGTGGATCGTAGATGGCGATGTGGCGAGGCAGTTCCTTGGACATTTTCGGAATGGCTCAAAGGTCATTTTCTCGTACAAAATCGGGAATGCCCGGGTTCTGGACCATCTGGCAGAAGCGTCTGGAAACATGGTCAGGATTTTGGAGATCCGGGGGCAACTTCCTGAAAACACAAAGCTGAAACTCTCCAAGGAATTTGTTCTGAAACCGGAAGATCTGCGGCCTGGGGTTTATCACATTGACTACCAACAACAGGACTTTGAGCGACTCACCGTCCCTTTTCTCAGCCTTCTGACCAATGGTGGACCTACACAGTGGGCGGAGCAAGAGGTCACGACAAAGTTCCAAAGAGGTAAGGGGAAACCGTATGCGATTGATACGTTGACTGTTCCCTATCGGGATGCAAATCCATTCAAATCCCCGATGCGTCTCAGTGGCCTGGATTTCCTGCGGGATGGCCGAATTGCGGTGTGTAACCTGATGGGAGATGTCTGGATTGTGGAAGGAGCTGGAAGAAAGGAAAAGAACCTGAAATGGAGACGTTTTGCCGCCGGGCTTCACAACTCTGCAGGCCTGGTGGTTCGAGGTGACAAGATCCATGTGATTGGCCGGGATCAATTGACCCGCCTGCATGATCTGAACGAGGATGGTGAAGCGGATTACTATGAATGTGTCACGGATCAGTTTCCTATTGGAGCTGGGAATGGCTGGGCCTTGACACTGCACCAGGATTTCAAGGGGAATTTCTACTGGTTTACAAGAGCGTCGGGATTTGATGTAACCCAGTTTAATTTCCGGTCAAAGGAGCCGCCTCAATCCATTGGCAATGGACTTCGTGGCACCAATGGGACGGGGGTTTCGCCGGATGGCAGCATCGTTTTTTCAACCGTTCAGGATGGGAACAACACTCCAGCTTCCGCCATTTTTGAAGTGGGTGGAGGCAGTTATCATGGCTACAAAGGCTTGGAGAATGATCGAGGCCTGAATGGCTATGATTTGCCGATGTGCTTCATTCCACGAGGTGTGGACAATTCCAGTGGAGACCTGACCTTCCTGCCTCGGGACCGGCGATTTGGGCCGTTGGCAGGACATATTCTGGGAACTTCCTTCGGGTATTGCTCACACTACGTCGTCCTACGTGAAAAGATCGGCGACCATGTGCAGGGAGGAGTCATCCCATTGAAAGGTGAATTTCTGTCAGGTGCTCACCGTGCCCGCTACAATCGCATGGATGCATGCTTTTATGTAGTGGGTAGTGATGGATGGCAAAGCTACGCCAAGGAAAACGGTTCACTGCAACGAGTTCGCTACACAGGTGGAAAGCTCATTCTTCCTCGATCCGTTCGCACTCATGCCAATGGATTGTTGCTCCAATACGACCGCCCACTCAATGCCAACTCCGCCAAAGGGTTTGCCCAGCAATGGAACTACCTGTTCGCCAACGCCTACGGATCCGCCGAATATTCAGTCCGACATCCTGGTGAACGTGGCCATGATCCGTTGTTTGTAAAGAAAGTGCATGTGGTTCAAAACCGGCGGGCCTTATTCGTGGAAATACCAGATATCGAACCAGCCATGACTCTCCACCTCTATCTGGAAGCTGAAGATTACCAGGGAACTCCTTTCACCACAGATCTTTACTACTCCCCGCTGCGACTTCGTGAACCCTACGGCAACTTTCCTTCCGAACGAAGAACGGAAGCCATGGAGGAAACCAAGTTTCCCGCTCAAGGCGACTTCCCGGAAGACCCGCGACTCATTGCCCAGGATCGACTGGGCCGCACTCTCAGTGACACCCAAAAGATCCGCGTCAACGCCATTGCTGGCCTGAAGTTTGACCCCACAACCCTAACCATCGAAGCTGGCAAACGCACCGCCCTCACCTTCACCAATGCCGATCCCAGCATGGCTCACAACCTGGTCCTCTTACACCCCGATAGTCTGAAGAAAGTCGGAGAAGGCTCCATGAAACTTGCCGCAAGCCCAGAAGGTGCCGCCAAACACTTCACCATTGAGGACGAGGGCGTGATTGGCCTCACCCCCATTCTCCAACCCGGCGGACAATACACCCTCTACTTCGATGCCCCCAAAGAACCGGGAGAGTACCCGTACATCTGCACCTTCCCTGGCCATTGGCTGGTGACTCGTGGTGTTTTGACCGTAAAGTGAAAATTCACAACGATTAGCAGAGGATGCTACACAAGATCGATTTCAACGATCCGCATTTCTTTCACTGGATGATCTGCC
>CAYSOI010000336.1:0-5165 GCA_964432425.1 uncultured Opitutales bacterium
CAAAAAAGGCCGGTTCCATTTGAACCGGCCTTTTTGATGAAATGATGGTGGAATCAGGAGATTTTCCACTGACAACGATAGTCGAGGGTTTTGAGAAGCTTGTCGGCTTCGGCATCGTTGACGCACTCTTCCTTTTTCGGGTCCCATTTGATGGCTCGGCCCAGTTTGTCGGAGACGTAGGCGATGTGGCCCGGTGTGGCGGAACGGTGCCCGGTTTCGGCGGGGCAAATGGTTTGTTTACGGGAACGAACACATTCGAGGAAGTTCCCTTCGTGGCTGTTGGAGTGGTAGGCTTTCTTTGGACCGCGATCCGTCTTTTCAGCAATCCATTCACGATTGGAAGCCGCAATTCTTCCGCGGTCCACATAGACCCAACCGTCTTCGCCAATCCATTCCGTGCCCATGCTTCTTTTTTCAGGGCCCATTTTGTGTTTGTTGGAAATGGTGACATTGTAACCGCCAGCATACTTGGAAACAACAGTGTAGTCGAGTGGTTGGTCGTACATACCTTTGCCATGATAGCGGAAACCTTTGGCTTCGACTTCGATGGGTCCGCTTTTGTCCATTTCGAGTCCCCAGTGAGCGATGTCATTGTGGTGTCCAATCCAGTCCATGAGTTGCCCACCTCCGTAATCGAGGCACCAACGCCAGTTCCAGTGGAGACGTTTCGGGTGAAAAGGAAGCAAACGGCTGGGGCCGCACCAAAGATCGTAGTCCAGATGCTCTGGAATGGGTTGAGCAACTTTACCTTCTTCGTCTGTACCTTTACCGGTTGGAAGACCGACATTCACTTCCTTGATCTTTCCAATCAGCCCATTCATCACGACTTCGGCGGCCACTCTCATACGAGTACTGGAACGCTGTTGGGAGCCAACCTGGAAGACGGCTTTTCGTTTAGCGGCTTCTTTGTAGACAGCCTGACCTTCTGCAAAAAGGTGGGTGATGGGCTTTTCGCAGTAGACATCTTTCCCGTTGCGAAGAGCTTCGAGAGTACAGAGTGCATGCCAATGGTCTGGCGTTCCTACGATGATGGCATCCACATCTTTGCGGGCACACAATTCACGAAAATCACTGTGAGTGCCGCAGCCTTTGAATTTCCCACTTTCTTTCTCCTTGGCATAGATTTTCTCAACATGGTCCTTGGCTCGGTTCATGTTGTTCTTATCTGGATCACAGACCGCAACTCCCTGAGTGCTATCCCGACGATTCAACATGTTACGAAATACGCCGGTTCCCCGACCTCCACAGCCGATAAGGCCTAGATTGATACGATTACTGGGAGCATCTTTTCCGAATACGGAAGAAGGAACGATGGTTGGGAAGGCGATCGATGTCGCGGCGGCAGATTGGATAATAGTACGTCTTTTCATAGCGGGTTGAAGTTGTTCCAGTTCTAATGAAACCTGCAAGGAAAATGTGGACAGATTTACGTTGGAATCCGTTTCTCAGGACAACAGGAGCGTTTTCTTTGTTGGCAAAGCAAACCTGAACCGTATCAAAGAAACAAACCTCAAAACGCATCATGAAGTTACTTCGCCCAATTCTGCTTTCCCTGTTTTTTTTAACTTCCTGGCTACAGGCTCAGGACCTTTCCGTCCCTCGTAAGTGGACCAGCTCCGCAGGTTCACAAATCGAAGCGGCGGTCGACAGCATCGATATCCAGAGAAGAACCGTCAAATTGAAGACGGCGACTGGCCAGTTCTACAATGTGGGTCTCGGGCAATTGATCGAGTCGGACCGCAATCTGCTCAAGAAGTGGTACGAAACCCAACAAGCCAAAGCGACGAAACTCAAAGGTACCGGTGCCATCACCGAAGCTGAATCCGGGCAACTTTCTGTCTTTGCCGATGGACCATGGAAAAACTACAACATGGTGTACGAAGGCCCACTGTACGACGCCGTCATGGACAAAAGAGCGGTCCTGACGATCTATCCAAAATCAAAGGGAGAACGGATTGGAAAGCCGCTCCAGGCGTACTTGGCTTGTTACTACGTAAACCAGCGTCGTCATCATCGCAGGCAAATTGTATCGATTGAGGAACCTCCCAAGCCACAACACAGCAAAAGAGAAATCGAAATCGAGTTGAAAGGCATGATGGAGGACAACGTGAAATTTGAAATGGATTTTAAGTGTGAGGATGATCGGGTCAGTGTTCAGGGTTGGGTGAAAGATCCTTCCAGGCAGGAGTTCCCTTCCTTTTCTCAATCCAGAATTTATATGACTCCGAGCCACAAATTTGGGGAAAACGCCACGCTGGACGAAATCAAGACAGCCATGGAGGGCTACTCCTTAACCATTCGCTCCACAGAAGGTTCAGAAAAGCATGAGTACTGGAAAGGGCTGGTTTCGCAACGCAACGTGAAAGACCTCCTGGTCAAAGGTCCCTGGGGAGGCAATCAAATGCGGATTGAAGCACCAGGTATCCGGAATCGGGAAACCGGTGAATCCGACTTTGGTCACTTTTATATATATTCACAAAACTCTCCATTTCAGGGTTTCTATCTCTACCGCCGGGCCGCATCCGGTGTAAAAAGGGGCCGGGTGTTCCTGCATCTCAGAGAAAAATAAATCCTCCTTTCCATATCGCCAACAAAGGCAGTGGGATCACTTACTCCAGACCATGAAAACCCTCATCCTCCTGCCAATTGCCACACTCATTGCCTCCGTCACGGTCTTGAGTGCAAAGCTGCCTGAACACGCCAAACTCCTTCCCCATGACATGGTGGGCTTGGTCACCCTACACCCTGGCCAGATTCTGAAAAAGACAGGCCACCAGAGTTTGATCAACAAACCTATGGTGGCGAATTACTATTCTACAGGCGGACCTCATGACTGGACCAACGAACTGGACGAAGATAAGAAAAAGCATGCCCTGATTACGGGTCTGATCGAAAAGCCCGCGGAAACCACAGGCCTGGATTTGTCACAACCGGTTTATCTGGTTTTCCATAGTCTGCCCAAGTTGCAGGTACAGCTATTCGCACGGCTGTCTGACCCTGAGAAGTTTGAAGCCTTGGTCGAAGGTTTGGTGGATCGAAAACAAACATGGATGGAAACCAAAGAGGGGCGAAGAGTACTGAAGATAAACAACCAGGCACTGTATGTGCATGATGGCAAAACCCTGATTTCAACAGGAGTTTTAAACAGTCCAGAGCCCCCCCTTCTTCAGGTTGCCGACCAATGGTTTCAACCGAAGGAAGAAACACAGCTACCTGAGTTTTTAATTCAACAACTCCAGGCATCTCCCGATCTGGGAATTTACTTCACCCCGGCCCCCTTTCTGCCCTTTCTGGCTCAGAGGCTGGAAGAAGGTCAGAAACCACCGGAGTACCTAAAAGATACCCAACTCTTTCTGGCCGCCAATTCAGCTCAAGGCAAACTGGAGGCCACCTTACACGTGGATGCTGGCAAACACCATGAGCTGCAGTTTCAATCCAAGCCCCTGGGAAAAGAAATTTTGGGTTTTCTGGAGAAGGACGCCTTTCTTCATGCAACCGCAACCCTGAACATGGATACCGCCTTCGAACACCTGCATAGCGTACTCCCTTTTTTCGGAATTGAGCAGAAGGAACTGGGAGAGGAGCTATTGGATGAATTCAAGATTGATTACTTGGACATCCCGAAAATGTTCAATGGTACAGCCGTGTTGAACCTGACAGGAGTCGAACTGGAGGAGGAAGAAATCACTTTTATTGCCGCCCTTGGAACCCAAGTACCTGCAGCAGAAGTGTACGTAAAATTGATTCACAAAGGGCTGTTTGAAGCCTTCAAAGGAGAAATTCCCCGCCGCAACCCCTTGGAAAGAGTGTCCATCTCTGCCCACGGAAATGTCCTCCTCATCTCCAGCAAAAACCACGCAGATGTACTCGTACAGGGCAAAGCCAATCACCCTGCGACAGAAGAATTACAGACCGCGTTAAAAAGCGGGATGTTTACCCTCAACCTCAACTTTGCCAAAGTGTTGGAAACTCTCCAGAGAGAACAGCAAGCCATTGAAGAAGATGAGGAATTGGAATTTCTCGTGACAAGAATCCTGCCTCACCTCAAAACGTTCCGAGTCCAAGCCAAGCAACCCCAAGCCTCCCAATACCAAACCACCTTCGGACTCCATTTCCAAAACTCCATGGACGAAGGTCTCAAAACCCTCACTCATACCCTTGCTGATTTGTTCAACCCCCATCTGAACAATCCCCAAATCCGCCCTAAACTTCTCGCCGCTGAAGCCAAACTACAAAAAGACCCGGAAGCCTTTCAGAAAGCCATCATCGGCACATGGAACGGCAACTTTGTAACAACGGAAGACCAGACCTACTATAAGGTGACGGTCTCCAAAGATGGCACTCAACAATACGAAGAGATGTATATTTCGGAGGGAGGTTATTCTCATACTTCAGATTCGGGAACCTGGTCCATTCAAGGAACTACGTACAAAGATTATGACATAGATGGCGGACTGTTATTTATGGCAACCATCCTCGACGTTAATGATTCCACCCTCACCTACGTCGACTACTTTGAAATGTATGATGAGGAAGTTGAACCCACCGAGGAAAATCGGGTGAATCCGAAGTACCAATTACCCAAACCACCAAAGGGGCTCAAGGAGTTGGATGATGAAACCATTTTTGAGGAAGTGGAAACCGAAAATGAACCCGAACCTGTAAACCAAAAGTTGCCAGAATCCTCAAAGACCATCAAAGAAACCACATCTGAAAAGGTCGTCTCGATTAACAGAACCGTTGCCAATTTAGCAGGGAAACACCGAACACGATTTCTTCTCGTGGATTTCGAGGTTTACGGTGAAGGCCAGGAATTTGAATACCTGATAAAGGATCAGAGAACAAAGATCCAACAAGCAACCATTCAGTACTTATCGTCTCTTTCCCTGGAGAGAATTAACCAGAATCCCCGTATCCAACAAGAGGTTCAAAAGGAACTCCACAAGAAGCTGAATTCCATTCCTGAAATTGACGGAAAAATCAAAAAACTGATATTTACAGCGTTCAGCATCCAGTAAGCGAACTCATTATTTCCTTAAACCTGGTCAACGGGCTTGTAGGTCTCATCTGCGGCCATCAAGAAAAAGGCTTCAGGTCAAAAGGTAGGACATCAGAAACTGTACGATCATCGTGATAATCCTAACCCAGCATAGCCGGAACCAAAT
>CAYSOI010000337.1:0-5163 GCA_964432425.1 uncultured Opitutales bacterium
TTCCAGTGGATACCAATCATCATAAGTTCGGATCAACTCCTTGAGCTGAGCCCAGTCCAAATACACGGAAAGCGTCAGCAAAGCGGTGTAAAACCTCTTTAATTCACTGATGGAATGACCATCACCCCGAATTGCTTCTTCCGTGCGTTGCGTCAACCATCGCTCCAGACGGGGATCAAAATAATTCCCCTTCAAGAGCATGGCCGTGGTAAGGACGGCCATATCCAAAGTAGGACCAGAAATCGGATGAACCGGGTCAATCGTCACCATGCCCTCAATAAAACGAGACTCCAGCAAGCGACTGATCCCAGGGCTCTCCGATTCTCCAAGATAAACCTCAATCGCCTCCCGGTTGCTATCTCTTAATAACAAGAAGACCGTCGGGGAAAAGGTATCATCTTCTCCCCGAGGCTCCAGACTTGCCTGGATTTCCTTTTCTCCAATTCGTTGCAAAAATATACGAAAATGCTCATCCGGCCCCCCCATGTATTGATAATAGGACCGAAGGACCGCAATCCGGTTGATCTCATCTGGAGCCACTTGCACCAAACCAGCTTCCTTCAAAAGCTTCACTGGACTCGATTGTTCTTGCGCCAAACGATCCATCGCCAAAGTCTGCAAATCTTTGGTCTCCTCCCCCGCTGTCGCCAGAACCCGGGGATCAACCGAACGAAAATTTGAAGGCAAATTAAAACCAAGGAATGCAAACCCCAAGGCAAAGACCATTGCTAGAAAAACTTTTATTAAGTTCATCTCTCAATCAGCTCTTTGTGCACCTGTACTGCACGTAAAATAGATTACCTGGTGTGTAATTCCTCATTGTTTCCTCGGGGTAACTGGATATATCCAGCCCCCCTAAAAATAAAAAAAATATGATTTTGGAAATAAAATTCTACGGAGAAAGTGTACTTCATCAACAAGGGAAGCCTGTGGAAACCTTTGGCGAGCCCCTTCGCAAATTTTCTTCAGACATGCTCGAAACCATGCATGAAGCCAATGGAATTGGACTGGCAGCACAGCAAGTCGGGGAAGCCGTGCAGTTTTGTGTCGTGGAAGTCACCAGGGATTTGGAAGACGAACCCACCCATTGCAAACTGGATGGAAAATTAACGCCCCAAGACCTCCTCATGCCCCTCAGCTTGGCCAACCCGAAAGCCACACCCATCTCAAAAAACAAAGATATTATGGAAGAAGGCTGCCTCTCTTTCCCAGAATTAAAAGGCCCCATACAACGCCCCACCACCATTTCCGTAAAATATCAGGATCTCGACGGAAACCCACACACTCTCGAATGTGACGGCCTACTGGCACGATGCATTCAGCACGAGATTGACCACCTCAACGGCGTACTCTTTATCGACAGAATGGACAAAAAACACTTTCAGCAAATCAAAGAAGAAGTCCGATCCCTCAAGCAACAAACCCGCAAAAACGCCCAAAACCGTTAAAGCAGCTATCCATCCGCAACAACATGCCCGAACCCACCCAAGCTGAAACCCGACTCCGCGAACTCCTCTCCCAACGCATCCTCTATCTCGACGGTGCAATGGGCACCATGATTCAGCAGCACGGCCTGGAAGAAGAAGACTTCCGGGGCGATTTATTCAAGGAAGCCAATATTGATTTAAAGGGAAACAACGACCTCCTCTCCCTCACCCGCCCCGACATCATCAGCAGCATCTACAAAGCCTACTACGAAGCCGGATCGGACATCATTGAGACCAATACATTCAGTGCAACCACCATAGCTCAGGCGGACTATGGCCTCGAAGACACCGTTTACGAACTCAATAAAGTCTCTTCGGAACTGGCCAAACAAGCCGCCAAAGAAGTCATGGCAAAAGACCCATCACGGGAATGCTTCGTCGCTGGGGCCATCGGGCCCACCAACCGTACTTGCTCCATTTCTCCTGATGTCAATAACCCCGCCCACCGCAACGTCACCTTTCAAGAACTAGTAAAAGCCTACCACCTCCAAATCCGCGGACTTGCTGATGGCGGTGCAGACCTCCTGCTGGCCGAAACCACCTTCGATACCCTCAACCTCAAAGCAGCCATCTATGCAATGGAGCAATATTTTGAGGAAACGGGAAAACGCATCCCCGTCATGCTATCCGTGACAATCACGGACCTCTCTGGACGCACTCTTTCCGGGCAGACCATTGAAGCCTTCTGGCACAGCGTACGCCACGTATCTCCCTTAAGTGTAGGCATAAATTGTGCACTTGGGGCAAAAGACATGCGGCCCTACATGGAAACCCTTTCCAAAATCGCAGACTGTTACGTATCCTGTTATCCCAACGCAGGATTACCCAATCCCCTCTCCGACACCGGCTATGACGAAACCCCAGCTATGACGGGAGGACTCCTCCAGGATTATGCTCAATCCGGCTTCCTGAACCTGGTGGGAGGCTGCTGTGGCACAACTCCCGATCATATTGCCGCCATCATTTCACAAACACAGAACCTCCCTCCCCGCAAAGTCCTTGATATGGAGCCCCAAACCCGGCTCTCTGGACTTGAGCCCGTCTCCATCCCATGGTCACAACTACGAGCCAGCCAGGACTTCATCATGGTGGGCGAACGTACCAACGTCACCGGCTCCCCCCGCTTCCGCAAACTCATCAAAGAGGAAAAATACGAAGACGCCCTCGCCGTCGCCCGTCAACAAGTCGAAAACGGAGCCAACATCATCGACATCAACTTCGACGAAGGCCTCCTTGACAGTGAAGCCTGCATGAGCCACTTCCTCAACCTCGTCGCCTCAGAGCCCGAGATCAGCAAAGTGCCCATCATGATCGACAGCTCCAAATGGTCAGTCCTGGAAGCCGGCCTCCAATGCGTCCAGGGCAAAGCCATCGTCAACTCCATCAGCCTCAAAGAAGGCGAAGAAAAATTCCTCGAACAAGCCCAACTCCTCAAACGCTTCGGAGCCGCAGCCGTGGTCATGGCATTTGACGAAGATGGCCAGGCAGCAAGCAAAGAAGACAAAGTCCGAATCTGCCAACGAGCCTACAAACTCCTCACCGAAAAAGCTGACTTCCCGCCTGAAGACATCATCTTCGACGCCAACATCCTCACCGTCGCTACCGGAATCGAAGAGCACAACAACTACGCTCTCGACTTCATCGAAGCCGTCCGCGAAATCAAAGCCACCTGCCCCAGAGCCCTCACCAGCGGCGGCGTCAGCAACATCTCCTTCTCCTTCCGCGGCAACAACACCGTCCGCGAAGCCATGCACTCCGCATTCCTCTACCATGCCATCGAAGCCGGACTCGACATGGGCATCGTCAATGCAGGAATGCTCGAAGTTTACGAAGAAATCCCCAAAGAACTCCTCGTCAAAGTAGAAGACGTCCTCCTCAACCGAAGGCCCGACGCCACTGAAATCCTCACTGACTACGCCGAACAATTCAAAGGCCAGTCCACCGCAAAAAAACAGGAAGAAGACCTCACATGGCGTGAAGGCACCGTCGCCGAACGCCTTTCCCATGCCCTCGTCAAAGGCATCACCACCTACGTCGACGAAGATACCGAGGAAGCCCACCAACTTCACGATCGCCCCCTCGACGTCATTGAAGGCCCGCTCATGGACGGCATGAAAATCGTCGGCCAACTCTTTGGAGACGGCAAAATGTTCCTCCCCCAAGTCGTCAAATCGGCCCGAGTCATGAAAAAAGCCGTCGCATGGCTCACCCCCTTCATGGAAGAGGAAAAGAAAGCCAGCAACGAAAAGTCCGAACACGGCACCATGGTCATCGCCACCGTTAAAGGCGACGTCCACGACATCGGCAAAAACATCGTCGGCGTAGTCCTCGGCTGCAATAACTACCGCATCATCGACCTCGGTGTCATGGTATCCTGTGATGAAATTCTCAAAAAAGCCAAAGAAGAAAACGCCGACCTCATCGGCCTCTCCGGTCTCATCACCCCCTCCCTGGATGAAATGATCCACAACGCCAAGGAAATGGAGAGACAAGGCTTTGACATTCCCCTCCTCATCGGAGGTGCCACCACAAGCCGCATGCATACCGCCGTTAAGATCGCACAGCACTACTCCGGCCCCGTCGTTCATGTTGCCGACGCCTCCCTCGCCGCGGAAGTCTGCAATGAACTGATCAGCCCCGATCGCAAAGACAATTACATCCGGCAACACAAAGCCAAACAACAGGAAGACCGCCAAAAATTCGAAAAGAAAAACGCCAAAATCGAATTCGTCACCATTGAGGAAGCCCGCGAAAACCGCATCACCCACCACTGGAAGCCCCTCGAACTCGTCACCCCGAAAAACCTCGACCGGCAAGTCCTGGAAACCTTTTCACTTCAGGCCATTGCCGACGTCATTGACTGGTCCCCCTTCTTCTGGACCTGGGACATCAAAGGCACCTTCCCCAAAGTACTCGAACACGAAAAACACGGTGCGCAAGCCGGAGAAATCTACGAAGATGCCCAAACGCTTCTGGCTCAAATCATCAAGGAACACCGCTTTTCTCCAAAGGCAGTCTTCCAATTCTGGCCAGCCAATGCAGTTGGCGACTCCGTCGAACTCTACATCAACAACGCCCGAAACGAAGTCCTGGCCACACTCCACTTCCTCCGCCAACAACGCAAAATGGCCCAGGACAGCCCCCATTACTGCCTGGCCGACTACATTGCCCCCAAACACACCGGACTCGAAGACTACATCGGCGGCTTCGCTGTCACCATGGGCGACGAAGTTGAAAAATACGCCAAAACTTTCGAAGAACAAGGCGACGACTACACCGCCATCATGGTCAAAGCCCTCGGCGACCGCATGGCCGAAGCCCTCACCGAACTCCTCCACAAAAAAGCCCGGGACTTCTGCGGCTACGGCAAAGAAGAAAACCTCACCATCGATCAACTCATCCAGGAACGCTACCGAGGCATCCGCCCCGCCCCAGGCTACCCGGCTTGCCCCGACCACACCGAAAAAGCCACTCTCTGGAACCTCCTCAACGTAACCGAACACGCCGGCATCTCCCTCACCGAATCCTTTGCCATGACCCCAGCCAGTTCCGTCTCCGGTCTATACATCAATCACCCCGACGCCAAATACTTCGGAGTCGGCCTCCTCAACCACGACCAAATCCAGGATTACGCCGATAGAAAAGGCATCACCAAACAAGAAGCCGAAAAATGGCT
>CAYSOI010000338.1:0-5157 GCA_964432425.1 uncultured Opitutales bacterium
GCAGGTCAATACTCATAATGTTCCGCCGACGCTGCCAGTTATGAGAGACTTGTTCAATGGCAAATTCTGTGCGTTGTAAAATTGGTAAAAGAAGCACAGGGCACAATTCAATTGTCCAATGTGCTCATGAAGGGACTCTTTCGCTCCAGGCGCTTATTTCCCTCCCAATGGCAAATTCCGTTTGAACTGATTGTTTTCGTATTCCCTTTTGGCGGTCAGCTTTCCGTTCTGGTCCCAGTAGGTCCAAATGCCGGTACGTTTGTTATCATCGTAAAACATCTCATACTTCTTCTGACCATTGGGAAACCACTCGACCGTCTTCCCGTGTTTCTTTCCTGCTTTGTAACCGCGTTCATACCAGGGTTTTCCCGTTGGATAACTCTTGGTGACCTGGCCGGAGAATGGTGTGTCTTCTTTACCCAGTTCGTAGTAAAGGCCGTTTTTGAAACGCAGGTTGGTAGATTCGATTTTCTTTCCACCCACATTGGCTAGGGTGGGGCCGGTTGCTTTACTTTGGCTCAGCCCCAGAATCCCTTCTTCGCCATCTTTTTCAAAGGTGATCGAGCCAGTTGTTTCGTCATAGGCTTTCAGTGTGAAGTCTCCAGTTCGTTGACCCACTTTCAACCATTTGCTGGACTGGTTGTCTTTGTTGTAGATGTTGAATTTGTAAACCCCTCTTAACCTGAACTTGCCTCGAAATTCCAGGGTGGACCCGGGATCAAATGCGTAGACTTGCCCGACCATTCCTAAAAGACCGAATAAAGTCATGACCTGCAATCCATGTCGCAGTGCCCTCATTACTGTGGTTGGAACTTTCATCATTTTATAACTATTAATAGCTTAAGAATTCAGTGCAAGCATCGGATTTTTAAAAATCCAAGCTGGACTCTCCTTAAAATTTTCGCCACCCCTGACCGCTTCTCATTCAACTCTTTTTTAATGTAATAAGCCCCGAAACCTCTACCATGAGCGAAACTGATATTGTAAAACAAGCTGCCAATACCAAAGAAATTCTCCAGAAGGAATTGCGAAAAGTCATCATCGGGCAGCAGGATATTGTACATGAATTATTGATCACTCTCCTTGCCAGGGGGCACAGTCTGCTAACCGGTGTTCCTGGGTTAGGCAAAACTCTGTTGATCAAAACCGTGGCCGAGTGTCTCACACTTTCTTTCAAGCGAATTCAATTTACACCGGATTTAATGCCCTCTGACATCGTGGGGACTGAAGTGTTTGAGGAAGACTCTGCTACAGGGCATCGTACCTTTCGGTTCCTCAAAGGCCCAATCTTCGCCAATATTGTGCTGGCCGATGAAATTAACCGTACTCCTCCCAAAACCCAGGCCGCCCTTCTTGAAGCCATGGAGGAACGCCAGGTGACTGCCGCTGGAGATACGCATCCTTTGCAGCAACCCTTCTTCGTGCTGGCCACTCAAAATCCAATCGAACTTGAAGGCACTTACCCGCTCCCCGAAGCTCAGTTGGACCGTTTTCTTTTAAATTCCGTAATCGATTTCCTCCCTATTGAAGAGGAAATGAAAATGGTTGCGGCCACTACCTCTCCGGCAAAGGACAAAATCGAGCCAGTTCTCGATGCAGAAGAAATCGAAAAGCTGCAGGCGGCGGTCCGGGAAATCCCAGTTTCCGACCATGTGATATCTTATGCCGTGCGATTGGTTGTGGCCACTCGACCGTTGGAGGCAAACCCCCTTGATTGGATTCGTAAACAAGTGAAGTGGGGGGCTGGTTCCCGTGCCTCCCAAGCCTTGATCCTGGCAGGCAAAGCCAAGGCTCTTCTTGATGGAAGACTGACCGTAGCCATCGAGGACATTCGGGCCATGGCCAAACCGGCTCTGCGTCACAGAATCCTGCCCTCCTTCTATGCGGAGTCCGAAAACATTTCCAGCGACACCATCATTGCTCAGCTCCTCGAAGAAATTCCAGAGAACGCATAAGCGACCTTCGAAGAACCAATAGTCCCTGACCCTATTGATCGTGAGCAGCAATGTACCAGTGAAAGATCTTCTGGATCCTCAGACTCTTGCACACATTGAAGACTTCAACCTCCTTGGCCGCATGATTGCCCAGGGGATATACTCGGGGATGCACAAGTCGATCCGCCATGGCCGGGGGACGGAATTTTTTCAATACCGCAACTACAGCCCGGGGGAAGACCTGAAATTTGTAGACTGGAAGGTGTATGCCCGCAGCAATCACCTCTACTCCAAGACCTACGAAGAGGAGACCAATACCCACATTTACATTGCGATCGATACCTCCGCTTCCATGGCCTATTCGGGAGATCGCAGCCCTTGCTCCAAACTACGGTATGCGACCATGGCAGCTGCGGCCCTGGCCCATTTGGCCAACCGTCAGGGGGACGGCATTGGCCTATTTGCCTACAGTGATGAAGTTCACGAATGGATTGAACCCCGTACAGGACGGGACCACCTGCAGAATATTTACCATGCTTTGGATCGTTTGAAACCAGACGGAAAAACGAATCACAGCCGATCCTGGCCGACCTTGGTCAACAAGTTGCCCGGAAGAGGAATGGTCATCTTCTTTTCCGATATGCTGGAAGCGGAAGAAGAGCTGCCAGACTTGCTTCAATTCAGCCAATCCTCCCGATACGACTGTTTGGCATTTCAGGTTCTCGATCCGGATGAAATGGATATTCCCTACAAGCAGCCATTGGAATTTTCCGCCATGGAAGAACATCGCCTTATCCCAACCTATCCAGAAACCATCCGGGCGGAATACCAAAGAAAAATGGAAGATTTCGAGGAACAATTGAGTGCCAACCTGGCGGCCTCCGGTGTCCACACTTTTCCCATGCTCACCAATCAGACTCTGGCTCACGCACTGGCCTTCTATTTGAATCAGCGTGAACGCCGAAATTAACCGTTTCCAATAAACCGCCGTGCTTAGCTTTACACATCCATGGATGCTTTGGGGACTCACCGGGTTAGCTCTCCCGATACTGGCTCACATGGTGCACAGGCATACTTCCAAACGCCTGGATTTTCCATCCCTGCGCTTTATTCGTATTACGGAAATTCCCAGAAAGGGAAGGAATGTGCCAACAGACCTCCTGCTTCTTCTTCTCCGGATGTTACTTCTGGCCGCTCTTATTATATTTCTGGCCGGACCAAGAATAATTGATCCCAACCAAGCTCCTGTTGAGGAAGGCTCTCAGACCGTCGTGTTTGTGGACAATTCGGCCAGCATGACTGGTTGGGGAGCTCCTGCTCAACTCCAGGACGCCTTGGGCCAGATTCTGAAGGAAACCTCCGGCCCTCTGGGTTTGGTTACCCTTACAGAGAAGCATCCCATCTCTCCAGAGACCCGAGCATTATTGGACAATTATGACCCGGCGAAGTCTCCATTATCCAGAGGCGACCCTCAAAATACAATCACCACCGCCATCAGTCTCTTTTCCCCGGATGCCGTTCAGCGAAAACTTCTGATCCTCTCCGATTTTCAGTCCAGTCAATGGCAGTTGGCCACGGCGCAACTCGGTAACTACGGCATTCACACTACACTTTATCCGATTGCTCCGGAACGGGATGGAAACCTCTCCATCCAAAATGTACGAACTTCTCCCGCTGCAGACGACCAAATCCGTATCTGGGCACAGATTGCCAATCATTCGAGCAAGCAACTCAAGATTCCTGTATCCTTACACACCGGCGAAGAATCTACTCAACAAGATCTTACTCTGGATGCAGACCAATCCGGACAAGTACAATTCTTGCTTCCTAGAGACGAATACCTGCGTGGGAAAATCAGCATTGGGGAAGACAGCTACCTGGCTGACAACACTTGGCACTTCTGGCTCATGGCTCCTCCTGCTGCCAAAATCGAATTCATGCTCACGCCGGATAAGGAACCTGTTGGAAAAGAAGAATCCTTTTTCCTGAGAACTGCTGTCCTGAGTTCGACCCAAAACGAATGGCAAACCTACAATATTACTCACAATACGCTCAAACCGGGGGATGCTCCAAATCCTGAACTCCAGGCTGTCTTTATTCCAGGACTCGATAGCCACATCTCTCCGGAATTGTTAGAAGCCGCAAGAAAGCATGCCACCAATGGAGGGAAGCTAGTGATCACTCCAGGAAACTCGACCGCTGAAATGATTTCACGGCTTCGTGAACAAGACCTATTGAATGCCGATTATCGAGGTACCAAGGAGAGTCTTGCAAGTGGACTCGAACCCTTCCGCATCAAAAGAGTTGTCCCCGGTAGCCCACTGGCGGAAGTGTTCAATAGTCAGGCGGCCAAAGATCTGTATCTGGCTCAAGTTCGCAAATACATCGCCATTCGCCCAAGAGATCAGGCCATGAACACCCTGTTGGAAATGGAAGATGGTTCGCCATTGCTGGTTCAATCCCCCTTGGGCAAGGGAAATCTCTTTTTATTTACAACCCGGTTTCACGGTACCTGGAGCGACCTCCCGCTTCGCAATTCCTTCCTCCCCATCATTCGTGAGATTCTTTCCGGGTATGGAGAGCAAACCACACGGCAATGGCCCAACATTGCCATTGGACAGCAACTCTCCGTAGATAAGCCCGACACGGAACCTTTCCTTGGCGAAGAAGCCGGTCTCTATCAATGGGAGGATCAGTTGATCTCTGTGAACACCGCCAGAGAAGAGTCTGCTCCGGAAGTCCTGGCCCTGGATACCGTTCGGCAAAATCTCGGAGCCAGCAACACCATCGAAAAACGCATTCAACCCGTCAATGTCTCCTCCTCCGATCCCGAACAAGACCATTCCCTGCTTAAGTGGATCGCTCTCTTTGCCATCGCCCTCCTTTTGATCGAATGCTTCTGGGTTCGCCCAAAGGGTGCTGAAGAAATCGCCTCCTAACTCACTTGGTGCTATTTGTTCAAATTCTCATGAAGCACCGGTACCCTTCTGTTGAAGAGATAGAATAGACTGGGGCCGCTCACTGGTTTAGTTCTCTGTTGATCTACGGGTGATGAATTGCCGGAGTAAGGGAATCTGGGTGTGTGCAGCTAAGGACAGAAATTGAATCTGATTTTGGTGGATCAGAGGTTCGATTCCGTACCAGTACATGAGAGGCAGGTTCTGGTCAGTTGCATCCTCCTCTCGCGATAGAAGGGCTTTGGCCAATCCCCAGCGTTGTTCAG
>CAYSOI010000339.1:0-5112 GCA_964432425.1 uncultured Opitutales bacterium
TTTATTCCCGCGGACACGTAAATCTTGTAGAGCTTGAAAAATCTCCCTGGGCATACCTTTGGGAAGATCAACTAGAGAGAACTCCTGAAATAATTTTATTCTGCCAATGTTCCTTGGATTCAATCCTGCTTCATTGGCAAGGGCACCAACCAAGTCACCTTTTTGGACATTGTGTTCCATTCCAACTTCTACTCGGAAGGTCTCATAATCAGAATCCTGATCTTCTTCAATACGACTGCGGCTTCGATTGGTGTTAGTTCTTTCCTGGCTTCGATCTTTATCAAATTTTTCTTTCTCAAAACTTGGTGCAGACTTGAGGTAAAAGGGTTTGGAATCTCCATTTAGAAATGCGAGTGCAGCGGCAACTTCAACAGGTGAGGTTTCTTCATTTGCTTCCAGATACTTCTGAATGACTTCCTGGTACTCAGATATATCCTGTTCTCTGGCTTGATCAATTCGTTGAAACAGTTGTTCCTGTTTACGTAGATTGAGGACTTCCAATGTTGGGAATTTGTAGGCATCACACTCGAATTTTAGTGTCTTTTTAATCGCAGTGAGAATTCGCATTTCCTTTCCACAGACAAAAAGTATGGCATCCCCTGTTCTTCCGGCACGTCCTGTTCGGCCAATTCGATGGACATAGGATTCTACATCAAATGGAGCATCATAATTAAGAACATGGGTAATTCTTTCCACATCCAGCCCTCTGGCGGCGACATCAGTGGCGACAAGGATGTCGAGCTTCTTGGTTTTGAGGCGATCAACGGTTTTTTCACGAAGGTGTTGAGGCATGTCCCCGTTGAGGGCTTCGGCATTATAACCTTGGCTCAAAAGCAACTCTGCAAGCTCGGATGTGGCAGCTTTGGTGCGGGCAAAGATCAGAATGCCATCGTATTCTTCGACATCGAGAATGCTGAGTAGTGCCTTGGATTTTTCATTTTGCCGTAATCGTAGAAATCTCTGGCGAATGTTTTGCTTCGATTCTGCGTGTACTTTAATGCGTATTTTGGCGGGCTCATGGAGATACTTCTCACATAATTTAGCAACTGCCTTTGGCATGGTTGCAGAGAACAGAGCGGTTTGAAGATTTGGGGGAGTATGCTCAAGCAGCCATTCCACGTCTTCGATAAAGCCCATGCTCAGCATTTCGTCGGCTTCATCGAGCACAAAGGCTTTGAGACTGTCAAAAGTCAGAGTGCCTCGTTTGACATGGTCCATGACTCGTCCTGGAGTTCCCACCACTACCTGTACTCCCTTTTTCAAGGCTCGAAGTTGACCTCCATATTCTGTACCGCCGTAAATAGCCAGAACTTCCAATCCCTTCATCTTTTGGGCAAAGGTTTCTACGGCTTCGGCGACTTGAATGGCCAATTCTCTGGTCGGCGTTAAACAAAGGATTTGTGTCCCTTTGTGTTGGACATCTACCTGCCCAAGTAATGGCAGAGCAAAGGCTGCTGTTTTACCGGTTCCTGTTTGAGCAATACCGAGCAAATCTTTTCCTTCGGCAAGAAACGGAATGGCCTGTTTCTGAATGGGCGAAGGAGTTTCATAGCCGATCGCATCAACGGCGGCCATGATCTGCGGTGCCAGGGGTAAGTCATGAAAACCACCTTCCTGGCTATCAGGTGTAATGGTTGCGGGAGGCTCTTCTTGCATTAGTTTGTTTCTTCAATGTGGTAGAATTCCACATGTCGATGTTCCGGATGCAGAATCTATTTTATTCCGCTTTTTAAGTGCGAAACACTGTTCATTTCTAAATGAATGGGGGTCTACATTGCCGTGATTTGCTTCAATGGCAATGGAATACGCCGAAAAAGAAGTGATATGGAGGTCAATCCTGGGCAATCATGATCACAGCGGGTTCTTTGATGTGGATATCCGTGTGGTATTACGGAATTTTTCTAACGAAACAAACGGTTTATAATTTCGGAGGAATATCTTATAGGCGATGAATCTTGGCTTCGGTACCGGGAGAGGTGACAAAGGGCCGAAGTTGTTTTCCGAAGGCAGTCTGAAATCTTTGGCACAAATGTTCCATGAAGGGATTTACTGATGCGGTTGCTACAAGACTGACAGTTGAGCCTCCGAAGCCTGCCCCCGTCATTCGGGAGCCGATGAGTCCCCGCTCCAGACCCCATTCCCAGGCTGCTTCGGCCAGTGCATCCAGTTCTGGACAGCTGACTTCAAAGTCATCCCTCAGCGATTCATGGCTTTCACGCATTTTCTGGCCAACCACTTCAAAATTCCGGTTTTTCAAAGCCTCTGCAAATTCACCTACCCTTTGCATTTCAGAAACGGCATGTCGTGCTCTTCGGTAAAGCTTATTCCCCAAGAGATGCTTTTCGCTTTCTACCTGGGCCAATGTGGCTTTTCGCAAGGATAATACTTTGAGCACTTTCGCTGCCATTTCACATTCTCCTCTTCGCTTCCGGTATTCTCCGTCAGCCAGGGAATGTTGGACCATGGTGTCTGCGACAACTACGGAGACTCCTTCTGGAAAATGTAGATAAGTGAGTTCCAGATTTGAACAGTCTATCAGTAAGGCCTGACCTTCCAGGCTGGCGCTAATGACCAATGGGTCCATAATCCCGCAAGGTACTCCGGCAAACTCATGTTCTACTTTCTGGCAATTTAAGGCTCTACTTACAGGAGATATCGATGTCTTTGTGAGTATCTCCAGAGCCATTGAGGTGGCGGTCGTCAATGCCGCACTACTGCTCAAACCTGCTCCAGAAGGTAAAGTTGAAGACAAGTACATATTGAAGCCGGGAATCTTTACCTCATTTCGTGAAAAACTTCTCAGGACGCCAATGATGTAGTTTAGCCAGGAACGATCCCCGGTTTCTTTATTCTGATGGTGGACGGAGATTTCTGCATAGGCTCCTTTGCTGAAATCAGTCTTGATTCGGATCACATCTTCACCATTGGCTGCGATTCCAGCATAAATGTATCGGTCGATGGTCAATGGCAGGACGAGCCCGTCCAAATAATCTACATGTTCCCCGATCAGGTTGATTCGACCTGGTGACTGAATAATGGCTTCAGGCTTGTGTCCAAACTCTGCAAGAAACCCTTGCTCCAAATCTGTTAGCATTACGTATGTTCCATTTATGCATGAAAATCCCAAGTTTCTCTAATGACTGCAATGTATTACTTTCTCTTTTTCCTTGGGCCGTAGAATGGCATACCTCCATCGCCTTCCGGAACTTTGTAATGCTTCTTCAGGCGAACCAGTTCTGCCTCCAGAGACTGGATAACTTCCGACTTTCCTGCATCAGCGTAGACACTTTTCATCTCGGATGGATCGGTCTTGAGGTCGAAGAGTTCCCATTCTTCTCCGTCAGGAACATCTTTCCCGTAGAAGCGAATCAATTTATGACGTCCATCGAATACCCCTTCATGGCGACGTACCGAGTGGACTGCCGGATACTCGTAGTAGTGGTAGTAAAGGGTTTTCCTCCAGTCACAGGGTGTTTTGCCTTTGAGGAGTGGGACCAGGCTGTGGCCTTGCATGTCTTCTGGAATTGGGGCTCCGGCAATATCCAGGAAGGTTTCGGCAAAGTCGATATTCTGGACAAGGTCAGTGTTTCGTTGACCGGGTTTGATCACTCCAGGCCATTTGGCCACCAATGGAGTCCGAAAGGATTCTTCATACATGAATCGCTTATCGAACCACCCGTGTTCTCCAAGATAGAAACCTTGGTCTGAAGAGTACATGACGATGGTGTTTTTCTCCAAACCACTTTCCTCCAGGTACTTCAGAATGCGGCCAATATTTTCGTCCACTCCAGCAATGCATCCCAGATAATCTTGCATGTAGGCCTGATACTTCCAGCGAATCAGGTCTTTTCCTTGAGGATTGTGCTTTTCAATGTAGGCCGCCCGTTCCGTTCCTGGTCTTACCTTCAGGTCTCCCGACATCCTCATGGTTTTCGAGATGGACATGTCCTGCTTAAGGGCGGCAGCCCCTCGGCCTGAGTAGTCGTCAAATAGGTTGTGTGGTTCCGGGAAAGTCCGTTTGCGGAAAACTTCTGCGATTCTTGGTGCTGGCGTCCAGTTTCGGTGCGGAGCCTTGTAGTGGACCATGGCCATGAATGGTTTTTCCTTGTCCCTACTATTTTTGAGCCAGTTGAGGGCACGGTCTGTTACGATGTCTGTAGAATGACCTTCATATTTGGTGCGACCATTTGCGGTGATGAAGTCAGGATTGGTGTAGCGTCCTTGTCCGGGAAGCACTTCCCAGTAGTCAAATCCCTGCATTGCACCACTGAGGTGGATTTTTCCAATCATTGCCGTCTGATAACCATGTTTTTGCAGGATCTTCTGGAATTGCTGCTGGTCATGATTAAAGGGGCCACGGTTATCGAATTTCCCATTCAGATGGCTGTGTTTGCCAGTTAGCAACGTCGCCCGACTTGGAGCACAAATTGAGTTTCCCACATAACAACGCTCAAAAAGCATCCCTTCCGCCGCAATCCTATCGATATTGGGGGTCAGGTTTTCATCTTTCAGATGGCTACCATAAGCTCCGATGGCATTGGTCGCATGGTCATCCGAGAAGATCCAAACAATATTAGGGCGATCAGCTGTCGCAACGGACTGCATTGCCAAACCAAAGATGGCTAGAAGTAGGGGAGTTTTATTTTTGATCATGATGTGGTGTTGTTCTAAATCTTTTGTTTAAAGTGTGGCCTAAAGGTGTGGTGGAGAAGATACGATCCTAGGTTATTTCTTCTTTTGATCGAGCAATGCTTGCAGTCTTGGAAGGTCTGGATTTTTGGATTCTAAATATTTCTCCTTGGTTTGGTACGCCTTTGCTCTTGTTTTAATCAGGGTTTGGTATGCAGGATTTTGTTTGAGGGATTTTCTCGCTATATTCTGTTTATCTCTCAGCGTTTCATCGGGGACGAAGAGTTGGGGATAGCGGGTTTCCAGGTTTTGCTGAGCGGTTTCAGCTACTTTTAGGAGCTTCAGGTAAGCAGGTTCCTTCAGGTGTTTCTTTCTGGCTTTTTCAAGTGCAGCTTTCTGCTTGGAGTGAGGAAGTTGCTGAATGGAAGGATCCTGATCGTGTAAATATTGATCCAGAGCTCGGTTGGCTCTGTGAGTTGCGTG
>CAYSOI010000340.1:0-5111 GCA_964432425.1 uncultured Opitutales bacterium
AAACAACAACCCCGAAGGGGATCGGCGAAACCTGTTTTTCAGATTCCGCAACCTCCTTCGGGGTTGATGTAAAGTCCTTGCCCTTGATCTGAATTTGAATCCAGAAGAGGGCGAGTTGGTTGGCTCAATTACTTCTTGTAAACGTTGGCTCCGGCGATGCCGACGCGGATTTCGATGTCGTTGGCGACTTTGAGCAGTTTTTGGCCGGGGTTGATGCCGTAGTCATCCCGTTTGACGACAAACTCGGAGCGGATCACGAGGAGGTCCCCTTCGACTCGGTTTCTTTCAGCGAGGCGACCTTTGAGGAAAGTGAGGGTAACGGGGACGTTGATCTTCTTCTTGGCTTTGAGAATCTTCATGGTGCCGACGGCGGTGGCTTTGTAGTTGTCGCCGGTTTTCTTGACGTCGGTCAGCTTTTCCAGATCGAAGGTGATTTTGGGGAAGACCGCGACGTTCATCCAGCCATCTCCGTGAATGTGTTCTTTCATCAGCTTGTTGCTTACGTGCAGGCTGGAGGTATCGAGGACAACTTGACCGGTGGTCTTTTCCGGAGCCGCAGGGTCGAACTTGGTCCAACCAGTGATTCCTGCGGCGTTTCCATAGATGGGCTCCAGCAAGGATTCCATTTCGAAGGTGATGCTGTTGACGCCCTTGGCATCTTCCAGATCAAACTCGATAGGTGCGGCAAATACACTCGCAGTCAGCAAGGAGGCTACTGCAATAGAAGAGGTAAGTAATTTCATATTGATCAATGTGAGAATTCAATTGTGCCTAAGAATTCAGGTGTAGGCATACCTCAATAGCTTCAAAAGACCTCGTCTGGACGGAAGATTGGTTTCTTTTCTGTTTCGAAATCGAGAAAGACTGCACGCCCTTGCGTCATGGAGATTCTGATTGTTCGTTGTGTCTCTTTATTCTTCAGGGAAATTCCAGCTTTACATATAACCATATCGCTAGTATGGTTTTCCATATGAAGACGACTCTGAATATCAGTGATGTGACGATGGCTCAGCTAAAGCAAGAAGCTGCACGCCAGGGGCGTACGATGTCGGACATGGTGGAATGTGCATTACGGAACCAGCTTCAACCCCACCCTGAATCCGTTGAACTTCCTGAATTGCCGAAATTTCACTCTGGAGGTTCCTTGGTGAATGTTGCCAATCGAGATGCTTTGTATGAAGTGATGGGGCGTTGAAGAAATGTTTGTCGTCGATACCAACATCCTGTTGTACGCAGCAGATTTAGACTCTCCTGATCATGTCCCGTGCAGAGGTCTTATCGAAGAGTGGCGTAGGGGCAGGACTCCCTGGTACCTCACATGGGGAGTTGTCTATGAATTTCTTCGAGTGGCAACTCACCCCAGAGTATTTAGGAATCCGATCCCAATTGCGGACGCCTGGAAGTTTTTGGAAGCACTTCAAGCTTCACCCAACTTGTCAATTTTACAGGAAACCGAACGGCATTCGCAGATTGTCTCCGAAGTTTTTAAAGAGATACCTGATATTCGGGGTAATCTGGTTTTTGATACCCATACTGCCATTCTCATGAGAGAAAATGGGATTCGTAAGATTTGCACGAGGGATACGGATTTTCACAGATTCCCATTTGTAGAAATCATAGATCCTTTGAGAGAATATCAGCGTATTCAACGCTCATCATAGCTCATCATCAGTCGGCATACGATTCCATTCACAGGATCAACATTGCATCTCCGTAACTATAGAAACGATAACCTTCGGAAAGGGCTTCGGCATAAATCTCTTTCATCCATGCAATTCCCTCTGTCTTGCCTGGTGTGAGAAATGCCGAAATTAGGCAGAGTAGGGTAGAGCGGGGGAGGTGGAAGTTGGTGATCATGGCATCCACTCCCAGGAACTCCGCAGGTGGATAAAGAAACAAACTGGCTTCCGAGGAGAAGTTCCCTTCGATGGTTTTCTCTCCAAGTTTTCTCAAGGCATCTTCGATGGTGCGGACACTGGTGGTGCCAATGGCTACTCTTGGTCCGGCATCTGGTTTTTGTAATTCCTGAAGAACATCTGAGCCAATGGAGTACGTTTCGGAATGCATGGCATGTTCTTCCAACTTCTCCACATGGATGGGCCTGAAAGTTCCTAGCCCCACATGCAGCACCAGATCATGAAAAGTAAATCCTTTGCCTTTCAACTCGCCGATTAATTCTTCTGTGAAATGTAGTCCTGCAGTTGGTGCCGCCGCAGCCACTCTTTTAGCCGGATTGGCGTAGACGGTTTGGTAACGTTCCAGATCCTCGCGGTTGTTTTCTCCTCCAGCTCTTGCGATATAGGGAGGCAGGGGCAGTTGCCCAATTACTTCTGTCAGATCTTCAACGGTTCTACCACCTTCACAGTCAAACTGCACCAAGCATTGCCCGTCTTCATTCTTCTCCAGAACTTTGGCCGTAAACAAACCTTCTAACCCAAACTCTCTTCCCGCAGGCAACTTTCGTCCAGGTTTCAGTAAGCACCACCAGCAATTGCCCGTCTCCCCAGGATGCAGGAGCAGGCACTCCACTTTCCCGCCAGTGGGCAATTTCGCCAGGATACGAGCCCGTAGAACGGCTGCTTCATTGCGAAACAATCGGGCTCCATCAGGCAGAAAGTTTCCAATCTCTCGAAACACTGTGTGTTCAATCTTTCCTGATTGGCGATTCACGACTAACAAACGCGATGCATCCCGCCGGTCTGCTGGAACTTGAGCGATCTGCTCTGGAGGTAATTCGTAATCAAATAGGGACGTGTCCATGATTGTTGCAGAAAGGGACAGTGTTTTTCCCGATGGTTGTGTCAATTGGACAACGTATGACTTTCTTCCCCTTGACCTTCCTCCAGCGTCTCGCCATATCCCTACGCTCGAAATTTCGAAAACCAACCCTCAACTATCAACCCCAGATTCTGCATTACCGATGAGTGAACAACAAATGGACACCGTTCTGGCCGAAACCCGTAAATTTGCCCCGCCAGCTGAATTTTCTGCTCAGGCCCACATCCAATCCATGGAAGAGTATCAGGCCCTGCACAAACGCAGTGTGGAAGACCCCGAAGGCTTTTGGGCGGAAGTGGCGGAAGAACTCCATTGGTTCAAAAAATGGGACACGGTTCTCAACGATTCCGAGAAACCTTTCTTCAAATGGTTCGAAGGTGGGAAAACCAACATTTGCTACAACTGCGTGGATCGCCACCTTGACGGACCTAACCGCGACAAGCCAGCCATTGTCTGGGAAGGGGAGCCCACGGATGAATCCAAGACTCTCACCTATGCAGAACTTCACAAAGAAGTCTGCCGTTTTGCCAATGTGCTGAAAGGACTGGGCGTTGGGAAAGGTGACCGGGTTGCCATTTATCTGCCCATGATTGTGGAGTTGCCCGTTGCTGTTCTGGCCTGTGCCCGAATTGGTGCGGTGCACAATGTCGTCTTCGCTGGCTTCTCTTCCGAGTCGATCAAGGACCGGATCCTCGACTCCCAAGCCAAGCTTGTCATCACTGCCGATGCTGGCTGGCGCCGTGGCAAAATCCTTGCCCTCAAGGACATCGTGGATGCAGGAGTGGAAGGTTGCGACGTGGTCGAAAATGTACTCGTAGTCAAACGCGGCATTGAAGGGGATTTCCCATTTTCCATGAAAGAAGGGCGTGATGTTTGGTACCATGACCAAGTCGCCAATGTTTCGGATGATTGCCCGGCGGAAGAACTGGATGCCGAAGACATGCTTTTCCTTCTCTACACCAGCGGAACCACCGGAAAACCCAAAGGCATCATGCACACCCAGGGAGGTTACATGGTCTACACCTACCTGACCGCCAAGTACGTTTTCGACTTAAAACCTGATGACGTGTACTGGTGTACCGCCGATGTCGGTTGGATCACAGGGCACAGTTATTTGATCTACGGCCCCATGCAAAATGCAGCAACCGTGGTGGTCTACGAAGGTGCTCCCAACCATCCCGACAATGGACGATTCTGGGAAGTCGTGGAAAAATACAAAGTCAGCGTTTTCTACACCGCACCTACCGCCATCCGAGCGTTCATGAAGTGGGGTGACCAATGGCCGAACAAATGTGACCTCTCCAGTCTGCGCCTTCTCGGAACCGTTGGAGAAGCGATCAATCCGGAAGCCTGGATCTGGTATCACGAAGTCATCGGCGGCAAACGCTGCCCGATTGTTGATACCTACTGGCAAACCGAAACCGGAGGCATTATCCTGACCCCGCTGCCAGGCGTCACCCCAACCAAACCCGGTTCCGCCACCCTACCATTTTTCGGCATTGATCCAGCCGTCCTCACTGAAGAAGGCGAAGAGGTCCGAGCCGGTATACTCTCTGTGCGTCAACCCTGGCCCGGAATTACCCGCGGTATCTGGGGAGATCCCCAACGATTCAAAGACACCTACTGGTGCAAATGGGGCGGAGAATATTACTTCCCAGGAGACGGTGCCCGCAAAGATGAAGATGGCTACATCTGGATTCTTGGCCGGGTGGACGACGTTGTGAATGTCTCTGGACACCGTATCGGAACGGCCGAACTCGAAAGCATTTACGTAGAGCATCCCGCGGTGGCAGAGTCGGCGGTCATTGGAGTGGCCCACGAAATCAAAGGCCAGGGCCTGGTTTCCTTTGTCACCCTTCGCCAGGGATTCGATGGTTCCGATGATCTCAAGAAAGAACTCAACGGGCTCGTAGCCCAGAAGATTGGGAAATTCGCTCTTCCCGAACGCATCCTCTTCTCGCCCGATCTGCCCAAAACCCGCTCCGGAAAGATCATGCGCCGCCTTCTCCGCGACATCGCAGAAGGTCGTGAACTTGGCAACGTGACCACTCTTGCCGATCCTTCCATTGTCGAGTCGCTGCAAGAGCAGTTTAATCAAGGCTAACTGGAATTGCCTAACATTTTTAAACGGCGGCGAACTTTCGGTTCGTCGCCGTTTCTAATTTTCTTTCGGACTTCAAATCGTGGAAAACTTCACTTTTCAGATTCTCCACGGAAGAGAAGCCTTTTCGAGCGTCCAAACCGAATTGGCTGAATTCGAATCCTCGGACCGAAGTCTTTCCATCTGGAACCAAGCCATCCCCTTATCGGAAATTACGGCTCATGTCACCGTT
>CAYSOI010000341.1:0-5090 GCA_964432425.1 uncultured Opitutales bacterium
TGATCCCCATAATCCAGAAACACAAGATCCGCCAGCAGCATCGCAGCAATAATGAAGAGATAACTGCCTCCCAGCAGAGACATGCCGATCAAAAACGGCCGGTCCGAAGCAATCCTCGGGAGTTCCGGCTCAGAGTTGAGCTTTTCAGAGGGATTGGCCACGACGCACTCGATCAATTTTTCGGGCCAACCCAAGTGAAACCGAGTTGTTCGAATCGGCGTTTGGAGTCAGCCGAGGACAGTTTTTTCATCAGACGTTGGGCCAGAAATGGATAGGGCGTATCTTTTCGGGCCGCCATGTTTTGTACGGCGGTGGCGTTCTCCTGTGTTAAAGGAATCGCATCAAACCGATCGTCCAAATGCTGAATATTCGCCTCATAAACCAACACCACATCCAGCTTGCCTCCCGCTTCCATGGACTGAATTAAGATATGAGCCGTGTCCGCCATCATCACGATATTCTTCTCCACCTGGGGAAACTTTCCGGTGGCTTTGATTAACTGGTGGCTGATATCGCCCAGAGTGCTGGCCGCCGGATCAGTGGTACCAATCTTAAGCCCATCTTTGGTAAGATCCTCCAATTTCTGAATACTCTGTGGATTGCCTTTGTCCACCAGCATGACAATCGGCGTACTGGTCAACTTCACATCTGCACCGAAGGGGCTCCCCAATGCATTCTGGGCTTTATCCAGATAGGAGGCATCACAGGTAACAAATAGATCCGGTAGCCCCTGATCTCCGGTTTGCATCTTCCCAACCAAAGTACCACAACCCGCATACACCACATCCACCTGGCACCCCTCCCGCTGCTCAAATTCCTCAATCGTTTTCACCACCGCTTCCCGGTTCACCCCGCCACAATCAATCCGCAGAGTTGGATTCAGACTCCAGGCATCCCCAGCAATCGGCATGTAGTGATGACGCTCAAAAGTTTTCCCGCCCTTATCTGGAGCACTCAAAAAACGGGCAAACTGTAACGCTTGAGTCGGCTGCGAAGTGGAAGCCGTTACCGCTACGGTAATGTTGCTCAGACTCCCCTCCAACTCCGGCAACTCCACGATGCTCAACCCCATTTGCCGGGCCACCGAATCCCAGACAAACGCGGCCTGTGTCCCAGGATTTTCCTTCACAGCCAATGCCGCTTCCGTAACGGTCGGAAAGGTGGCCGACTTGGCTGCATCAATCCCCTCCCACAATCCTGCACTCTTCAAAAACTTCCGAGTCTTCTTCCCCACTCCCGCCAACGGGTCACAAATCACGAACGAAAGCTTTTGGTCCAGTACATCCTGACAGGTTTCAATCTTCAAACCCAACCCCGGCTTCACTCCCAGAACGACCTTCCAGTGAGCAATCTTCATCGACTCCGCCGTCACCCCGCGACTCTTTGCACGTTCCGTAAAAACGTAGTCCGCCGGAATGTAGATATCGGCAAGATCCACTCCCGATTCCTTATCCAGATAAAGCTTGTTCTCCAGCACACCACTGCTGGCGTACTCCAAAGCGACCTTCACCCCCGTTTCCTGTTCAAACTGCCGGGCCGACTCCTCCACCGCCGTCCTTACTCCCGCCGCACAATACACCGTCAATCCCTGCTCCTCACCTCCAGAATTCGCCACATTGGAATCTTGCCCACCATCATCCAGGAATAGAAATAATACCACAACCAGAATGACAGAAAATATCGCAACCAATGGCCACGAATTGTGCGTTTTGTATCGAGGTGAATTTTCCATGTGCCAGCGAACCCTGTAAACGTATACGAATTAGTCAACGATCTGTGTAACCGAATGCAATCCAGGCCGATAACGCAAACCACATGGAGAAACCTGATCCTTCTCCTCATACAGCCGATACGGCACCAGCCAGTTGACATTTCCTCCATGTACTCTTGACCCATGGCTCAAATCCTACGTATTCATTTTGAATATTTATACATTTCCTCAAGCCTACAGAAACCCAACCCCCATTTCCAACATGACTGGTGATTTGCAACAGAGTTTGAAACAAGTTTTCGGCTACGACAGTTTCCGTCCACTACAGCAAGAAATCATGACCGCCTCCCTGGCCGGGCGGGATGTGGTCGCCATCCTTCCTACTGGCGGCGGCAAGAGCCTCTGTTACCAATTGCCCGCATTGGAAAGAGAGGGATTGACGGTGGTGATCTCGCCACTGATCGCCCTGATGAAGGATCAAGTGGACCAACTTCTGGCATCCGGTGTTTCAGCAACTTTCCTGAATTCTTCCTTATCTCCGGCAGAAACGGGAGCCCGTTTGGCAGGCTTGGGACGCGGAGACTATAAACTGCTCTACCTTGCACCCGAACGTCTCTTCCTTGACGGATTTCTGGACAAACTGAAAGGTTGGAATATCACGGCCCTGGCAATTGACGAAGCCCATTGCATCAGTGAATGGGGGCATGACTTTCGGCCAGAGTACAGGCGACTGGCAAGCTTACGGTCGATCTTCCCCGGTTTGCCGGTCATGGCCCTTACCGCCACAGCCACGACTCGTGTACGCGAAGACATCGCCCATCAGTTGGGACTACAAAACCCGGAAGTCCATGTGGCCAGTTTCAATAGGCCGAACCTCGTCTACAGAGTGGTCCCGAAACAGAAGCCTCAAGACCAAGTGCTGGAGTATGTGCAACGAAATCAGGACGCTTCAGGCATTATCTACTGCCAATCCCGTCGCAGTGCGGAAGCCCATGCCGAGACCCTTCGGAGTGCAGGCATCCGGGCCTTACCCTACCATGCAGGTTTGCCACAACAGGAACGTGCTCAAAATCAGGAGGCATTCATCCGGGATGATGTACCTGTAGTTTGTGCAACCATCGCTTTTGGAATGGGCATCAATAAACCCAATGTACGCTACGTCCTGCATGCCGATTTACCCAAGAACATTGAAGGCTATTATCAGGAAACCGGGAGGGCGGGGCGAGATGGCCTGCCCTCAGAATGTGTCCTTCTGTTTTCGGCTGGGGACGTAGTGAAAAACCGCCATTTCATCAACCAAATGGAAGACCCGGCTGCGGCACAGGTCGCGGAGCAACAACTTCGACAGATGGCTGGGTTCGGCGACCACACAGATTGTCGCCGAGCAGCACTCCTTCGCTATTTTGGTGAACATTTCCCTGGGGAAAACTGCGGCAGTTGCGACAACTGCCTGGATGATCGTCAAGAAGTGGACATGACCCAAGCCTGTCAGAAATTACTGAGCTGCATCTACCGAATCAACCAGCAAGGATACCCCATGGGCCTGAACCATGCAGTCAACGTATTGAGGGGCTCCAAAAGTGTAAGAGTCCTGGAGAAAGGACATGACCAACTCAGCACCTATGGCATCGGCTCGGAAGAATCGACGGGCTATTGGCAAGCCCTGGGAAAGCAATTGCTGCAGAAAGGATTCCTGGAAATCTCAGATGACACCTACAACACCGTCAGCCCGACCGAAGCAGCCATGCAAGCCCTGCGGGAGCGTGGCTCCTTCCAAATGAAACCTCCCCAAGTCCTGGAAAAGCCACCCAAAAGCACCCGAAATCGAGCCGGTGACATCGAGTGCGACGAAGGATTATTTGATAAGCTCCGAGAACTTCGAAAACAATTGGCCGATGAGCAAGGTGTTCCCCCTTATGTCGTATTTGGAGATGTTGCTTTGCGCCACATGGCCAGGAGTTACCCAGCATCCGAAGAAGCCTTCCTCGCCATCCCCGGAGTCGGACAGAAAAAGCTCAATGAGTATGGCGGTGTTTTCCTGGAAACCATCCAGGGTTGGTTGACCGATCATGAACCCCAAAGTTTTTCTCCTCTCAACAACGCAGGAACGAATCGCTCCTCTGCCAGCAAGAAAAAAGATACAAGCCTCCCCAACCCCAGCAACTTGGAAACGCTCAAACTCTTCAAATCCGGGTTCAGTATCGCCCAAATCGCAAAAAGAAGAGGGTTTACAGAATCCACCATCGAAGGCCATCTGGCACGTTGCGTGGAAACGGGGTACATGGAAAACATCGACGGACTCGTCCAACCTTCCGAAGCAGAACGTATCAAAGAAACCATCGCAATTGTTGGTACTGAAGCCGGACTACGCCCCATCTACGAAGAACTCGACGAACAATTGGACTTCGGGAAGATCCGCCTGGTCATCGCTCAAATGAACAGGGATGCAGACCACACGGCCCAGTGATGCATGATGCATCGGAGGCCTCAGACTCAGTGCCGTCCGGGCCTTGATGCCAACGCGTCATTAAGCGTAGCAAAACGCCGACCAATTACCTGATATTTGGGCTCCCCCTCATTGCACTGGGAGAAAGAGAGATAAGTTCGCTCACCCGCCCAGCTATTGAAGCAGAGCCGGACATGAAGTTGATGGCTTTTCTGTAAAACTTCGGGCATTAGCAAAAATGCCTGATTGTAGTGCCCAAGGTACTTGCTCTCACAAAGGTATGCCTTTCCAAAACCAAGAGCGATGCATTGATACCTCTTATTCTCATTCAAAAAATCAAATAAAGCATGTGTACAACATGCTGAATTGATATTGAAAATGTCATCCAGCACGATGAGCCCACCAGGCAACAAAAACCTGATTGCTAATTCCAAATCAGCAATAACGGCATCATAACTATGTTCACCATCGATATGGGCAAACCGAACCTTTGGCTCAAGGCTGGCGAATTCCCGTTCCTTCTTACGATTTACCTCCAGAGAATCTTCCTTAATGAAAACCAACCTATTGGGATCCACATTGGTAAAGGAGGTGATGGTCGATCGATTGCTTTCAACATTTTGGTAGGGATCGACCAGAAAAATTCTTTCTTCAGGTTTCAGGAAAGAGCTAAGAAATACAGCGGTTCCCGCCCGGCATACCCCAATTTCCAGCATATCGCCTCCACCCGGAACAAACTGGTCCTGACACTTCAATAAGAAGTCAAACATCCCAGCCGCTTCACGGGCCAACTCTGTGATATTTGAAAAATTTTGATAATACTGCTCAACCAAACTGGCTTCATTACTCATAAGACACTAAACTCCACGATCGCAATTGATTCAAAACAAGCTCGTCACCATTCAGATTTCAATTTCCGAAGCAAATGTTTTC
>CAYSOI010000342.1:0-5077 GCA_964432425.1 uncultured Opitutales bacterium
TGATTGCCGTGTGATCGGTACCAGTGGGTGTCAGGCTTGTGTCCTGAGTTTTCAGTCGGAGTCGCTGCATCGGCTGCGGGAATGATTTGCAGATCGGGCAATCGAGCCCGTGCCGATGCGTCCTCAATCGCCCAGGCTTCGGAAGCTGCCAGTGCTTTAATGGACATCCCCAAGGTCAAACCAAGGAAAAGAACCCAAAGGACGTTGCGATATCGATTCTTTCGATCCATGGCAAGCCAGGAAGAAGTCTTATTTAGAAAAGATCCCATCCCTCAGACAACCGATTAATTAAGATAAGAGCGAGTCTCCTTCACATCGTAGCAGGCGCTTTTTCATTACAATAATTCTGGAAATTTGTAATCGCCCACGATCGCACTTATCATTATACACTACCATTTACCCCCAGACCGAGGAAAACAACTATGATTTGTCCCAAGTGCAACCGGGTAACCAGATACCGTGACATGCCCACACTAGAATGCCCAGAGTGTGGTTATTTGTATGTATTGAACCCCAAAGAAGAAGCTGTATCGGATCGCCGTGTCCGCAAAATTGCAGATAAGCTTTCAGAAGGAGAACACTATTTTACGTCCGAACAACTTATTGCCGCATGCCTATTGAAGAGGGAGCGTAGCACCTCAGCATACAAGGCTCTTTCGGTGTTGGTTTTGGCGGCTGCAATAGCCATTGTGCCATGGTTAGTGACGCAAGGCGTTTTGGATCCGGCGGGCGGTTGGGTGGGAGGAATAATTCTTCTGGGTTGCGGTATATTCGCATGGTTTAAAAAACCCAAGCTTGACTCACTGGCTTGTTCCGTGCGGCGTTACCTTGGTGCCAAGGGGCATCCGTATCATCTTAATTCGAAAGTAGTGGAGCGTATATTAGATGTGCTCGATCGAAAAGATCTCAAAGAGTGGCACGCAGACAAGGCTCTCATCGTAGATGATGCAGACTTTGCTGTTTACCTTTATCTGAATAATTTTCATCGAGACCAGAATTGCTATATCCTGTCAGAGGACAAGCGTCCTTCAGGTGTTTTCAAGTCCTTCCAACAAAGGGTTTCAGCAGGTGAAGACATTCCAACCTTCATTATTCACGATGCAGGATTGAGCGAAGGACAAATGCTTTCTAGAATGCGAAAAGATGCCGGATGGCAGTTTCTGTCTGAAATACGCGACTTGGGAATTCATGCCAAAGATTTGCCAAACACAAAGCATGGAACTTGGATTCATAGAAATAGTGGAACGGTTTACGCCCACAATAAAAGCACCACATTCATTGACAAAATGATCGCTCAAGATTGCATCTTCGTAATTGATAGCGTGCCTGTGCAAAAGTTGAGTCCTGCCATTGCATGGTGCATGGCCTCTGGTTTGACACTGATGTCATCTGAAATGTTTGCGGCGATGTCTACGAGTCAGTCTGTTGCCGGTGGCGATGGTGGTTCTGGCGGTGGTAGTTATGGCGGTGGTGGTTGCGGCGGATTTGATGACTTTGGTTAAGAGTCACCTGCATGTTTGAATTTTTAGCTGCCATTGGTCCCATTCCGCTGAATGCATCAGAGCTGATAGCCGATGTATCGCTCAAAGCCGATGGCTGCTTTTTTCAGATGGCTCTTCTGAAATCCAACCATCGCGCCATTGCTCGAAAGTTGAATTTCAATGGTGGAGTCGACGTTTCCTTGCTGGGTTTTAATTACAATGATCCTAACGCATGGAAGTCGATCGAGGATTTGGAGCAAGGGTTGGACGGACCAGTCTGTGCCTTTGTATCCCAAGAAGCTGAAGTGGTTGTCTATGCCGATCCATGTGGTTGGAGATCTATTTATTACGTTCGGCACCGAGGAAGACTCTGGTTGAGCTCCAATATTCGACATTTTCGGCGACTGCCGGGTTTTCAACTGGTTCCAGATACTTCCAAATCTCTTGCATATGCGTGCATGAGTTTTATCCCGGGCGAGGAAACCATCTGGCGTGGTGTTTATGCACTGCCCATGGGCTGTAAATGCGTCGTTGATACTTCACTCAGAGCGAAGATACGGACGTATTATGCCGTGGAACCATCCATCCAACAGCAACGAGATGAGGTTCGAGCTGCCAGGCAACTCTATGACCTTACCCTGAGCAATACCGATAGAATACGGCAAGCCACCGGTCAGAGGGATTGCGTTGTACTGCTAAGTGGTGGATTGGATAGTACGGTAGCTCTGTATGCTGCAATCGAAGTTTTCGGCAAACATCACGTGCAGGCAATCTCAGTAAATTTTGGAAAGAATTTACCCAGTGAAAACCAATACATAGATCTTGCGATCGAGGCTTTCCAATGTCCGCATACCTATATCGAAGTTTCTCCTGCTTCCTTTCTGTCAGATATGAATGATATTTACACATGGATTGATGATCCTATCGGAGACCCTGTAGTGATGCCCAACTACATCATGAACAAGGTGATTCCTAGAGATCAAACCCTTGTGTTGACGGGTGAAGGAGGCGACCCCTGTTTTGGTGGGCCTAAAAATCAATTCATGACCGGCATGGCTTGGGCCAGCAATCTATATGATGATGGAGATTCACCCTCTTTCCTCGCTAAAGCCTACCTAGAAAGCTTCAAGCGAGGATACGACGATTGCCGTTCCATGTTGAATCTTGGAGATGAGTTGTTTCGAAATGCCTACCAAAGTCTGTTAGACTTGCTGTGCCATCATTTAAAACTCAATGAAACACAATCCTTCTTAAATCGATTGCTATTCGCCAACAAGCGCCTTAAATGCCATAGTCTCATTCTCCCCAAGGTCCAAAAGACAACCCAACCTTTTGGACGCTTGTCGCTTTCGCCCATTTACACCCGATCCATTCTCGATTTCTGCCGAAACACTTCCATTGAAGTAAAGTATCCTCGCTTGCGTGAAAAATACATACTCAAACAAGCATTCAAGCACGTTCTTCCAGATGCTATCGTTCATCGGCCCAAAAGTGGCATGCGGGTTCCATTGTCCTTCTGGAGAGAGAAGGATATCCTCGGTTACCATCGCCAGGTGTTAGTGAAGGAAAACAAAGAAACCACCTATCGGTTTTTTAACCCCAAATACATCAAGCGATTGCTTGGTAAGGATGCCATCGCCAGAAAAGGACTCAAAACATGGATGATTTCGGTATTTATTCAAACAGTGGTCAACCTTCAAAAACATGAGCAATGATTGAATTCTATCAACAAGAGTCTTTTAGGAGGCATTTTTACGATTGTTTGAAAGGCATCTTTGGCAGACAGACGGGAGAGACCAATCTCAGCCTTGAAGCGGGCCCCTCTGATTCTATTTTTGTCTTCGCGAGTCTTGACGCATCGCTGACAGTATCGACCCAAGGCCTTGATTATACCCTTGCGGGTGGGATGTATGCCGCATTGAAACGTCCTCGCGCCATACGCTGTCAGTCTGGCTATTTCTGGTATGTCTCCATCGAAGGTTTTGAGGCGTTGAACACTCTCGGTGGACCTCCTGAAGCCCACGGCCGATTGCGATACATTGATGGATGCACCGACTCGCTTTTGATCGGGCCTGTGATCAAGGGTGATCCGTGTTTGAACCTACTATACTTTCCTCCGGGTATTGATCAAACCATGCATACCCATCCTAGTTGTCGAATCGGTCTCGTGCTCTCTGGGGCTGGCTGCTGCGATGATGGTGTGATGCGGACACCTTTGGTTCCTGGTTTGGTGTTTCATATTCCTCTTGATACCCCGCACCGTTTCATTACCCAAGACCAGCCGATGCGGATCTTAGCCTTCCATCCAGATAGCGATTTTGGCCCTGATCATCAGTTTCATCCCATGGTGAACAAAACCATGGTCAATGGAGTGTCCGCCAATCAATTGCCTGAAATTCAAACCACTGATGAAAAACTCCAAGGTCATCTTCCTTAATAAATTTGCCGCCATTGGTGCTTCTTCGCTCTTTTCTCAGGGTCATGAAACCTACTCAAATTTGGTTCGGTTTTTTGAAACTGGAATTGTGGATCGTACTCGCAGCATCGATGCAGGTTTTGATTACCACCCCTTGGACCCCATTCCTCCGATCATTCAGAATCCACCCGACTTTGAAACTCTGATGCTCGAAAGAGCATTGGAGATTGTTCAGACTTCCATCAATATGTCCAAGCCACTGCTCCTCTTGTGGAGCGGAGGAATTGACTCCACTGCTGCACTCCTTGCCCTCAAAGAGGTTTTCGAAAAGCCAACAGAACAACTGGTCATTGGGTGTACCGCTGGATCATTCGTTGAATTTCCTGAACTCGGTCAAGAACTTCAGAAAGCGGGATATCGCATGATACCTCTGGCGCATCCTGTATCCAAACACCTGCCTCATGAATATCTCCTAGCTACCGGAGAACATGGGGATCAGCTTTTTGGAAGCGATAAAATGTTGGAGTATGTTGCTGCGGGTCTGGGGCACATGCCTTATCGAGCTTTTTTGCCATTTCTGATAAGCGACAAAATGGGGCACCCTCAGGCCACTCATGGCATGATGGAGATGCTTGATCCGATTTTTGAGGCAGCACCTTTTCCGTTGAAGACCCTTTGCGATGCTTTGTGGTGGATGAACTTTACTCTGAAGTGGCAGCAGGTGACGCTTAGGATACCGGTCTGGTCCCAGAAAGACCCCAAGCACTTCTTGGAGAGGTGCCATCACTTTTATCGGTCGGTGCCTTTTCAGCAATGGTCCATGAATGTGGATCATAAAGATCCTCGTCGATTGACAGACTATAAGCTACCGCTAAAAAAATTTATCCAGTCTCGCTTTCATTGCCCACGCTACACGGAAACCAAATCCAAGGAAATCAGTCTAAGGCCTCGACCTAGTCGTAAATGGTGGGAACTTACTCGTCACCGATGGTCATTTGTGATGCGAGAAAATTGGCAGCTTGAGAAGGAAATCATCCCTCACTACTTGAGTTAAGTGCGTGGCGCAAGTTGGGATTTGGGTCACTCGCTAGCTACTTCTATGACTTTCACTTGCCGGGATTGGTTGGCTCTTTTGCGAGCGTGTTCACAAAGGATTTTCTTTCTCAGCCTCAGGTGGTTG
>CAYSOI010000343.1:0-5073 GCA_964432425.1 uncultured Opitutales bacterium
CGATCACGACGGCGTCCAGCTCCTTGTCTTCCAGAAATTTCCGAACGTCGGTGTAGGTATTGAGCTTAACCTTGGAATCAGCGAAAGTCTTTTTCTGGCGTTCGAGAGCTGTGGTGTCGGGATCGCAGACCGCAGTGACCCGAACATTCATGCTGTCTTTCAGCCCCTTGAGATGGCGGGCATGACCGGAACCTTTTCCTCCACATCCGATCACTCCGACCCGTACTGCGGAGTTGGCCCCCTGTACTCCAGCCCAGGTCGATTGAAATTGTGTGGTAATGGAGATGCCTGCTCCTGCCGCGAGGCCAGATTTGATAAGTTTTCTACGTGAGGTGGTGTGCATGATGGATCCTGAGCTTTTGGGTTGGTGGATGTGATGAAAATGACCGAAAAACGAGATTTGGGGACTGTGAGAGAACGTATTCATCAGGAAGACAAACTTACCTGAAATCTTCGCAAGATTTAAATAGAGAAACGTGTAAACTCCTCCCCTTCGATTGATAAGAAATTTACCGGCTCATAAGTTTGTAGGCAAAAGGCCAAGACAGCAGTTACCTGAGCAGGAATGGTCACTATAACTCAAATCGTATTCAAAACATCGAACCATCTGGGACAAAAGTGTCCATTGCCCTTGCTTCCCTCTTCGGTTTTTCAATCCTTCGATCCGGTCGAATTGATTTAAAAACCAGAATCCACTTCTCCACCAATGTATGACAGTGCCACCATCACCCATCTTCGCTCGGCAATCGAAGAGCATTTTCCTGAAGCTCTAAACCTGCTGGAGTTGCTTGTCGGTATTGGCAGTTATTCCCTGGACCCTGATGGCGTAAACCAGGTTGGTGAAGTGCTGTGGAAAGAATTTGAAGAACTGGGTTTTGTTGAGGGCATTGTACAATCGACGGACCCCCGTTGCGGCAAACATCTCATGCTCAACAAGCCGGGAACCGGGCACACTGCCTTGCTGCTGGTGGGACATCTGGATACGGTTTATCCTAACGAAGAACTGAAGGAACAGAAGTTCCGTTGGCGAAAAGAAGGAGACCGCATCTACGGTCCGGGAACGGTCGACATCAAGGGTGGCAATGTGATGATTTGGCTTCTCCTGAAAGCCTTGCAGCAAGCAGATCCAGAATTCTTTCATTCCGTACACTGGCAGGTGCATTTCAACGCGGCGGAGGAACTGCTGGGTGTGGATTTTGCCCAAGCTTCGGTGAGAACTTTGCACCCCAGAACCAAGGCCGCACTGGTCTTTGAATATGGTCCGACCAAAGGAAGGGAATGGAAGATTCTGACGGGCCGGAAAGGTCGTGCACAGTTTGAGATTCAAGTCGAAGGCAAAGCGGTTCACGCAGGTCATCCGGAACTCGGAGCCAATGCCATCCGCCAACTTTCCGAGTTGATCCCACAGATCGAAGATCTCACGGATTTGGCCCGCGGTCTGACCGCCAATGTGGGCATCATCCATGGCGGCGAAGCCAGTAATTCGGTCCCACACTTTGCGGAAGCGACGGCGGAGGTTCGTGCAACCAGGCAAGAGGTACTGGAGGAAGCCGTGGAGAAGATCCTGGGCTTGGAAGGGACGGGAAACATAAAGGCTGCGGAGACAGGGTTTGCTTGTAAGATCCGAGTCAATCTTTTGGAAAAAATGGATGCCTGGGACCCGGCAAACCCGGAAAGCCAGAATCTGCTATCGGTATGGCAAGTGGCTGGCGAAAAATTGGGGCTGGAAGTGGACCGTTACGAACGGGGTGGATTGAGTGATGGCAACTACCTGGCGGCTCAGGGCATTCCCACACTGGACGGGCTGGGGCCGGATGGAGCGAACCTGCATTCAAGTCGCAATGATCCCGAAGCCGGGCACGAACCTGAGTACGTGAGAGTGGATACGTTTGCCGAAAAGACTCTGCTCAATGCCATTGCGATTCGGATGTTGGTCTGAGGAAAACGGAGATCTTCAGGTTGAGGAAATGGGAGATTGGGAAACCGCCCTCCTAACCATCCTTGGGTCCAGAAAACCCAGGACCTCCTGCGGCGACATAACCGTGGCTGGAACCGGACTTATCCAGGCTAACCCAGAAGGCATACAGGGAGGCATTTTTGAGATAAAAACGGAAACGAATGGGGCGACCGGAGAGTTGCCCGAGGTTCCCTTCTTGCCATCGAACCATTTGGGTCACGGCGTCCCTTCTGACCGGTTCGCAATTGTCTTTCGTGAATGGCTCAATGAGTTGACCGTTTTGATCGATGACTTCGGCACGAAGTTCTCCGTCGGGAGCTTCAATGTTTACAAATAGATGGCGCCCTTGAAAACGGACTAGCCTCGTTGTCAATGTGCCACCACCAGAGTCAGCGTCCATGGAGGCAAACCCATCTCTGCGAAGGATGGCAAGACCTGTGGCAATGGTCTTTCTCGGATGCATGGTTCGACCGGAGCAGTAGAAGTAGAGATTGTCGCCAACCACCACACAACCTCCGCCAACGGACTGTACATTGGCTCCGTTCCAGTCTTTGAGATTGGGGCTGACCGGAAGAAAACGGTTGCGATTGGATCGATCCCAGTGAAATCCATCCCGACTGAAGCCGACGAGGACTTCATTGCGTTTGTGGATGCCCAGTTCTTTGCAGGTTGGGTTATCCGGACCTTGCCAAATGGTGAAGAGCCCAACCAGCAGACTTTCGTAGGGAAAGGCATCGAGGTTGTAGAGTTGGGGTTTAATGTGCTGAAAACGCTTATCGGGATGCCGGGGGTCGAGATGGTCAGCTCCGAGCCAGGGAAGTAAGTCGCAGGGGAGAAAATCACCTTTGGCCACAGAGTCCGTATGTTGCTTCCAGGATAGTGCTTTTTCCGGAGTTTTGCCTTCATGGTAACAGCGAAGCCGATGCACCGGATCCGGTTTAACGTGATCGTGCCCCCGCACACTGGCCACCCAGACTTTGCGAAAGGGATTGTAAAAGACGGTGGATCGATCCCAGGATGGCCCGGATGTCGCAATCTCTTCAGACCATTGCTTACCATCGGAAGAGATCCGGAATCCCAACCTGTACTGCCCCACGTTTCGGGCTTCGAATAATTTATATCTTCGAGCCGGATCGGGGTCCTCATGATCCAACCAAACGGTCGAAGTGTCCCGGACCGTTTCCAGAGTGATGTTGTCACCAGTTTCCTTGCGAAGAACGGGCCGTTTCCAATGGATGCCATCATCCGATAGGGCCAGGCAAGTCTGCCAATCTTCGGCCCGATACCACATCTTGAACTTCTTGTCGGCAGGGTCGTACCAGACGCCATCACTGTAGGGAATGGCAAAGGATTTCCCGCCGCCAACCTCCCAGGAAGTCTCGGGGCGAAAAATTGGGTTTTCAGGATGGTACTGGGGTTGGTGAAAGCGTCGAGTGAGAGTGGTCTCCTCGATCAGAAAATCATCCACAAAAAGCTGTCTACCCACATCAATGGAAATGACTTCCGGGGGATTCTCAATGTACGGCACCGGCATGGGTTCGTTGGTGATCTTTTTGATCACTGGCGGCCATTGTTCCGGTAGTTCAATTCCATTGTAGAGTGTTTCCGAACCAAGAGATAACGGAAGCAATAGTAGCAGGAGAATTGATCGAAACTTACTCATTTCAATTCCTCACAAAGAAGACATTATTCTGGATCACTTCCTTCCCTTTTCGATAACGGGATGATCCATCAAAAAACAGGAACGGAGGGAAACCGCCAGAATGGATCTGATTGAACCCCGCTGATCGTTCGACATTGGGCTGATTGAAAATCGTCTTCTCGGGCAAGGCCAACTTGGTGGAATAGTTCTTGCCGCCATCTTTGGTATACACCCATACCAACTTCTTGCCTTCCTCCGAGAACTTCAGCGAACGACTGGGTTTCCCTTCTTTCCAGCCTTTGCTCAGTGGTTTCAATTCCAACAATGCAAACTCATTGCCTTCCGCATCAATCGTGAAGGCTCCACGGCAACCAATGGGGCGATGTTCCGGCCAGGCTTTGGGCAACTCATGAATGAACCGACGTTGCCAGGTTCCCGTTGCAGCTGGGGATGCAATGACGACTTGGCCGGGCTTTTCCTGGTGCGAAATGTAGAGCACATGCGGAACACCTTTGCGATCCACGACCAATGAGCCTTGAGCCAGAATAACAGGCGGAGGCAGATCATTGCGTCCCGGACCAATGTGTCGCCCCAGGATGTCCATATCTTCAGGCCGTGCCGGAAGCTTTACAGAATCCCCATAGGCCTTCTGCCAGGTCTTTCCACCATCTGGACTTCGCATGTAGCACACGGCCTGATGAGCTCCCCGAGCCTTGTAAGTGTGGTAGCTCTCATAAAAATCCACCACAAAGTGCAGCATCTTGTGCTCCGGTCCCCAGGCAAAACCCGTCTGGTACCCTGCGTACCCGGGCATCTTGGGATCACGGATCACCAGCTTCGAACTTTTTGTCCAAGCTTTGCCAGGTTCTTTGACAAACAGGTCCACACCATTCCAGCGAGGCGAAGCCCGCATGGTAACGAGCAAAGTACCATCCGTAGTACAGGTCACCACTGGATAAGTCCCATTACCAACAGTCTCTGCTTTCGTCCATTCCGAGGCATCATTGGGCTTTACCGAACGTCGATACGTGACCGGCGAATTGTGGCCGCTCAACACGACATGCAAATACCCTTCCCGATCCAAAGCAATGACAGGTCGGGCATGGTTGTCCCGCCCTCGATTCAAGGTTACCGCCTCCGACAACTTCCCTGTCTCATGATCCAAACTTCGTATCATGTTGAAATAACCGCCGCCCTCCTTCGCATCCTGCCAAACCACATGGGTTTTCCCTTCAAAGGTTACAATCTTCCCACCAGACCCTGAAGTCGCCCGCTCACTGCCAATGGAAGAGATTCGTTGAGGCTCCGTTGAAGGTGATGCGGAAATCACATACTCAAGAATACGAACTGCATCCGCATAATTGGTGGAATGCCCACCATCCTTTCGATGCAGCAGCAAAACCGGCTTCCCCATCGCTTCCAACTTCCTCGCCAGACGCAGCCCACTTTCGGGAGGAACACTCTTGTCTTTGCC
>CAYSOI010000344.1:0-5051 GCA_964432425.1 uncultured Opitutales bacterium
CTGTCCCATTTGGAAGACAAGGGAGACAAGTCAGCCATGGCTTCGGATTTGATCAACTTGGTCCAACAGGTACGCATTGCCGAGCAAAACTACGAGCAGCACAAGTCTAAGATTGCTGCCCAAAGCGTGGAAAATGGCATCGCGGAAATTCTGGAAATTGCAGATGTCTATCGAGATAAGTTCGAACAACGGCAAAACCAGAAGTCCATTGAGCTGATTGCTCAAAGTGCTAAGAAATACTCGGATCAATTCAGCACATTTATTGCCGCCATCGAAGCTGCACAGGAGAAGGAAACCACTTTGGTGAAAGAAGCCAGGGAACTTGAAGAGCGAGTGCTTCTGATTCGCAAAAGATTAGAACAGGAGTTTCGCGATGGCATTCAGGAAGAACCTTCTGAAGAGGATTTGACGCAATGGATCGATACCTTGGCAATGGCCAATGAACTAATTCGGCTGGTGGCAGAAACCCGAATCGAGGAGAAGAATTTTATCCGAAAAAATGATAAATCCCACCTGTCCAATGTCGATTCACATGTAAAGGCTCTTATGGCATTGGCCTCCGAGTATGTTCCCCAATTTGAGAATGAGCAGCATCAGGAGGACATGCGGATGATTCTGGCGAATTCCCGAACCTACCTTGCTGCAATTCAATACTATGAACGGGATTTAGCAGAGGCTGAAGCGCAGGAACAATTGCTGCAAAACCAGGCCCTCAAACTGGAGACCAATGCCCTGAATATTCAGGATGATCAAAATGAGGAAGAAGCCGAAATCCTGAAGGATACCCGAGGGTCCATTCCGCTTTCCTTGCTCAGTATTCTGATACTTTCCACTTTTCTGCTCACCACCGTGGCCAGGGATATTTCCAAGAGGATTCGCCGTTTTCTGGAACGTGCGGACCAGATTGCCAAGGGGGTGGTCTTTCCTGAGTCAGAAGAAGTTCGAAGTTCCGGAGTGGATGAAATGGTTTTGGCGACCAATTCTCTTTGGGACATCAATGCAGGTTTCCGGGAAACGGTACGCCAGGCAGAAGAAATTGCAGAAGGAGACTACAATGCGGTCATCAGTCTTCGTTCCCAAAAGGATATACTGGGAGAGGCCCTCAATAAAATGGTGTCCAATCTACGGAATATCTCGGCGGAGAATGAACATGCAATATGGCTTCGAGAAGGTATCAATCATCTCAGTAATCAGATCAGGGGAGATCTCACCTATCAGGAGCTTTCCCAGCGAATTGTTGATATGATCTGCCCATACGTAGGGGCTCCTGTTGCGGCATGCTATGTCTTTGATCCCGAAGATCAACTCTTCAAGCTTACGGCGACTTTTTCCTGCGACAATCGTGGTGAACTGCGTAATAGTTTTGCCTTGGGCGAAGGGCTGGTGGGGCAAGCCGCCAAAGAGAAAAAATTGGTGACCTTAACGGATGTTCCTGAGGATTACATGCGTGTTCGGACTGCCATGTTTGTCGTGCCTTCCAGAGAGGTGATTGCGGCCCCATTTGTCGTGGATGACAAGGTTGTGGGTGTCATTGAAATCGCGACAACCCGGGAATTTGCCCAAAGGTCTGCTCAACTTCTGGAGACGGTCTCCGAATCCATCGCGATTGCCATTAACTCTGCCCATGCACGGGAAGCCTTACATCGTGCCAACTCTGCATTGGAACAACAGGCTCTCACTCTGGCCAAATCTGAAGAGTCCCTCAAGGACCAAAGGGCGGAATTGCAGGCCACCAATGAAGAGCTCCAGACCAAGACTGCCGAACTGGAACAACAGAAGACCAAAATCGAAGAGAAAAACCTTGAGCTGGATAATGCCCGCAAAGGCATTGAGAAACAGGCGGAAGCTCTCCGGGCGGCCTCCAAGTATAAAAGTGAATTTCTGGCCAACATGTCTCATGAATTGCGTACACCTTTGAACAGCCTGTTGATTCTGGCTCAAAACCTCTCGGAAAACAAAGATGGGAACTTGACGAACCGCCAGGTGGAGAATGCGAAAATCATTCACTCCAGTGGTCATGATCTGCTGCAATTGATCAATGATATCCTCGACTTAAGCAAGGTCGAAGCCGGACAAATGACCATTCATCCTGAGACGGTACACCTCCAGGATTTGAGTAATCGCATTCGCTCCATGCTGGCTCCATTGGTCGAGGAAAAAGGATTGGAGTTTCTCTTCAACATTAAGCCGGAAGTGCCTGCCCAGTTTATTTCGGACCGGCAGCGTTTGGAACAAATTCTCAAAAACCTCCTCTCCAACTCAGTGAAGTTCACCTCCAAAGGAAGTGTCATCGTTGATGTGGAAATCCCTTCTTCGGATACGGACCTTTCTTTCTCGGGCCTCAATCCAAGTGAGACTATTGCGTTTTCTGTTACCGATACAGGCATTGGAATTCCTGAAGATAAACAAAACCTGATATTCGAGGCCTTTCATCAGGCAGATGGCTCCACCAGTCGAAATTATGGTGGCACGGGCCTTGGGCTCTCAATCAGCCGGGAATTGATCCGGTTACTCGGTGGGGAAATTTCTTTGAAAAGTAAGATGGGTGAGGGGAGTACCTTTATTATTTACCTTCCCGCCAAAGGGAATGACCAACATGCATCTTCGGCAGAAGGTAGCTCTCCCCGAAGCCGTTCTCCCATAAAAACTTCTACGACTGCTTTCCCAAGGCAACCCCAAGAGGTAATCTCTTCCAAGCCAGCTCAGATACAGCGTCCGCCAGGCTTTGAAACATTGAAAGATGACCGGGATCAATTGGTTGAAGACTCCAAAATGATTCTGGTGATAGAAGACGATCCGGCGTTTGCTGGAATACTCTATGAACTTTGTAAAGATCGGGGCCTTCAATGTATCTTAACTCCTCTGGGCCGGGAAGGGCTGGAATTTGTCAATCAATACAACTTCATGGGGGTGCTTTTGGACTTACATTTGCCGGACATGGATGGATGGACTGTATTGAGCCAGCTCAAGGAAGACGTTGATCATCGGCACATACCCGTACACATTCTTTCCGCTGATGAGGAAGATCTGGATGCCTATTCCATGGGAGCCATTGGATTCCTTTCCAAACCGGTAAACAAAGAAGAATTATCCTCGGTCATCGACCGGATTCAATCCCTCACCGATCATAATACCAAAGAACTCCTGATTGTTGAAAACAATGATGATCAGCGTAACTCTCTCATTAACCTGATTGGGGATGGGGAAGTCTCGACTACTGCCGTTGCGACAGCCAGTGAGGCGTTAGAGGAGATGAATAGCCACCGTTACCAGTGTGTGGTCCTCGATTTAAATCTCCCCGATAAATCCGGCCCCGAACTTCTGGAATATCTGACTCAGGGTGTTCCTGAAGGGAAACTACCACCCATCATTGTCTACACTGGGCAGCAACTGACTTCCGAAGAAGAAGCCCAACTTCGCAAATACGCGGAAACTGTCATCATCAAAGGTGTTCGCAGTGAAGAACGTCTCCTGGATGAAGCTTCGCTTTTTCTTCATAGAGTGGTGGCGGACCTTCCTGAACATAAGCGTCGCATTATCCAGCGAATGCATTCCAAAGATGCATTTTTTGCCGGAAAAAAAGTGCTTTTGGTGGATGATGATATTCGAAATATTTATGCACTTTCCGGGCTGTTGGAAGAATCCGGGATGGAAGTGATCCGTGCCAATGATGGGCAAAAGGCGATTGAAACTCTGAAGAAAAACCCTGAGGTCGATATTGTCCTGATGGATATTATGATGCCGATTATGGATGGCTATGAAGCCTGCCGACAGATTCGCAAAATGGATCAATTTCGCAATACTCCCATCATTGCCCTGACTGCCAAGGCCATGAAGGAGGACCATCAGCTCTGTCTGGATGCAGGAGCCAGCGATTATTTGCCAAAACCGATTGACGGCAACCGACTACTCTCCATTATTAGGGCATTGTTGTATTAAACAACCGTGTTTCTTCGACACTACCCCCAAACACTTTCTACCCCCCGGATGACCATGTGATGAAGAAAAAGATCCTTATCGTAGACGATAGAGAAGAAAATATTTACTCTTTTACCCAGACTCTGGAGCGGATTGATGGTGTTGCTATCGACACATGTCGTTCCGGTCCAGAAGCGCTGGAGAAACTCTTGGAAGACCGCTATTCTACCATTCTTCTGGATGTGCAAATGCCCGGTATGAATGGTTTTGAGGTCGCCAGGCTGATTCGGCAAAACCCCAAAACCGAAGATGTTCCCATCATCCTGATTTCTGCATCCCATACTGACGAAATTGATCACATTCAAGGGTATGAAGCTGGTGCCTGCGATTACATCACCAAACCCGTCAACCCGATGCTCCTTATCAAAAAAGTGGAGCACAGCCTTACCAAATCCAGATCCCGTGAGCAGGTATTGCTGCAAAGAGCATTGAAAGCCGAGCAGGAGATTCAGGCAAAGCAGGATAGGGATGCCTTGAAAAAAGTGACAGAAGTTGAGGCGGTCATTGAAGAAGTACAAGATGGTCTGGAAAATGTCGCATATTTGATTTCCCGGGATATCCAGATCCCCGTGATGGAAATGAAACACACCATTCGCGACATGCAACGGGCCTTGCAAACCGGTCAATCCGCTTCGGAACTTTGGCAACCTCTTTATCAGCTCTACAAACAAGTCTCCGGGATGGATTCCATGACTTTCGCCATTCAGAACTATTGTAAAGTTCGCTGTCGAAAACTGGAAAAAGAATCCATCGGTCTTGCTGAAATCATCAAGCAGGCATGGGAAGACATCACACTCAATGTGACTGCAACGGAGGCTCAACTTGAGTACGGAGATATGCCGGTGGTTGAAGCCGATCCAGTTATGCTCCGAATGCTCATGCTGCATTTATTGGGTAACGCGGTTGAGCGTACAACGGAGCAAACTCCTGTGGTGCGAATTCTTTCCCGAGTCGAGGATGGCTTTACCAGAATCGAAATCGAAGACAAAGGGCGAACCCTGTCAAAAGACTCCCGTGCGAACATCTTTGAACTTACGAATCACACCGATCCCGCCAAATCCGGCCAAGGTTTC
>CAYSOI010000345.1:0-5041 GCA_964432425.1 uncultured Opitutales bacterium
CCATCGGAGGCAAAAACCAGCCCTGCGGCTCCGCTTTCATCTTCCAATTTTACCTCTACCTCCAGGTCATATGGAGGCGAGTAAACGGTGTCCTTGGTCAGGCAAAGCATCCGCCCTCCAAAGCCATTGCCCATGCCCGAGGCACGAATCTTTCCCGCCCGCTGACGCCAGTTGCCCCCGAGCGGTCGCTTCCATTCATCCTTGTCAAGCATGCCCACGGTAAACCATTGCTCCGCGGGTATGGCCTGAGGATCGGTGAGCAGAGGACGGAGGGCGTTAACCGGCACACCAAACCCAATTGCCCCTCCTGACTTAATGGTCAAAATGCCCAAAACCTCGCCGTTGCGGTTGACAATGGGGCTGCCGCTGCTTCCGGCCTCGATCGGGATGGCTACCTGAACCATTGGCCGTCCGTCCCCTAGTTCCAGTTCCCTTACTGCAGCAATCACTCCACGGCTAACGCTAAGCCCATAGCCGAGGGGGTTGCCCACAGACAATACCTCCTGCCCGGGCTGGATTTTCGATGAGTCGCCAAGTGGGAGGGTGGGCAGACCTGCTTGGTCAATACGAAAGAGGGCGAGGTCGAGACTACGGTCCAATCCGAGGATTTCCGTTGGTTCGCAAATGGTGCCATCTGCGAGTTCCACGGTAAACTCCCGGTGCTCCCCGATTACATGAAAGTTGGTGGCAATAATCCCTCCCTTATCCACAATAAATCCCGTACCAACACCCCAGGGGGAGCCCCGGCGATCAGTGGTAGAAATAGTCACCACCGCCGGCTTGACTTGGGCGGCTAACTCGGCAAAAGGGTCCGGCGTCTCTTTGGAACTCAACCCAACGGTGAGGATCGTCAGGGGGCATAATACGATTGCAGGAACGAGTTGTTTCATCACTCCCAAGACGAGCGTTTTCACCGCGGGTGGCGAAAAAGAGAACCCGAGAGGAAGAAAAGACTGGTACGGTTAATTTTCAGCATTATGCAGACTCCCGTTCACTTTCATCGCGATCAAATGCAATCTCCGACTGGTCTTCCGTCTCTCCACCCACTTGATTTTCAAGGAAGGAAGATGGAATTTCCTTTTTCGAACGGATCCCCATCGCTTTGAGTTTTTCTGCCTGCCCGATCAAGTTTCCAGGGCCGCTGGACAACTGTCCGACCGCCCGCTCATGAGCCCCCACCGCTTTTCCCAGAGATTTACCCACTTCTTCCAGGTTGGAAAGAAAGCCGCTGAATTTGTCGAAAAGCAAGCCCGCCCGCTTGGCAATATCCTGAGCGTGTTTGTTCTGCTTTTCTAATTTCCATAAATTGGCCACTGTTTTGATTGTAGCCATCAAAGTGGAAGCGGTGATGAGGGCGATTTTGCGGTCAAATGCATACTGATAAAGTTCGGAGTCTTCTGCCAGTGCTGCACCAAATGCGGGTTCCACTGGGATGAAGAGCAGCGTAAAATCTGGACAGGTCAGTTCCTCAATGGAGGAGTAGTCTTTTTCAGAGAGCTCATCGATGTGCTTGCGCATGGATTGGAGGTGTTCCTTGCGGGCCTGCTTGCGGTCATCCTCATTTTCAGCGGAGATGGAACGTTCGTAGGCGGTGAGAGAAACTTTGGCATCGATGATCAACTGCCTCTCCCCGGGAAGGTGAATGATCGCATCCGGTCTTTTGCCATCGAAGCTGGACTGCATGGAGAATTCCTGATCTTTGGTTAGACCCGAAGCCTCCAGGGCACGCTCCAAAATAAATTCCCCCCAGTCCCCCTGCTTTTTGGAGTCTCCTTTGAGGGCTTGAGTAAGGTTGCGGGCGTCCTCGCTTAACTGGGTTTGAGCCTTTTGCAGGCCAGCGACAAATTCCCTCAGGGCCACATGCTGGTGGGAGTCCTTTTCGTGAATTTCCTCCACTTTTTTGCGGAACTCACGGATGTCTTTGTCCAGAGGTTGCAGAACAACCTTTATTTTTTCCTGGTTGAGTTCCGAAAACTTTGCGGATTTTTGCTCGAAAATCTTGTTGGCAAGGTTTTCAAACCTTTCCTGAAGCTGAAGGGCGGACTTCTCCTGCTCAGCCAGTTGATTCTTCAGCCTTCTCTGAAGCTCATCAATTTGAGAGGTTTGTCGGGCATTGTCAGTTTCCGACTTTAGAATTTGTTCCCTCAGTTCTTTTTCCAATACGGTTGAGTGGGTCTGGATTTGCCTGATCAATTCAAGTTCCTTGCGCAGGGCCGCACACTCTTCCATCTTCTCATTGAGAGCCTGTTGTGACTGTGCGGCTTCTTGTTTATGGCCTTTGATGAGACGGAAAAGAAAAGCCGATAAAGCGGCCATGCCCAGACCAATGATCCCAATGCTTAAGGTGACAAACTCCACGCCTTCAAGGTGGGGTTGTGGGCCGATAATGTCAAGTTCCCGCCAAGGATGGGTAAATTCAGGGGCGAACTTACTTGCTTGCCTGTGGAGCCCATTTGGCAGAATGATTAGCTATGCTTAAGTGGAAGGTCGTTTTTGTTCTTTATTGTGCCCTGGTGCTCTATCTTTCCAGTTTGTCCCCCAATGAAATTCCTGACACGGGTCTGGAGGTGTCAGACAAAGTCCTGCACCTGATCGAGTATGCACTGATGGGAATCCTGGCTTGGGGTGGTTTTGGTCGCGGTAGCGCAGGCTTTCCCTGGGCATTGTTTGCTTTTTGCACCTGCTTTGGAATTGTCGACGAGTGCTGGCAGGACTGGTGGGACAAGGGGCGTGCTTCAGAAGTTTGGGATGTGGCGATGGATGGGATCGGTGCTTTCGTTGGCTTGCTCATATCGATGGTTTTTTGGAAGCGTTAAGGCACCCTTTGCCGATTTGTGATTCTTTGATGGTTGCCTCCGCAAGGATGGTGAATGAAGAAGATTTATGATGAAAGAAACAGAATGCTTACCAAATGCTAAGATATCCCGCCGCGGGCTCCTCAAGAACACGGTTGCCGGACTTGCCGGTGCGGTCACCCTCGGGGGTCTGTCCAATCAATCTCATGCTCAATCGCTGGGCACTCAGGCACATCGCCTGAAGGGAAGAATTAGGCAGTCTGTGGTGTCCTGGTGCTTTGCCAATCATTGGAATCTGGAGGAAACCTGCCGGGTCGCGAGGGATCTGGGTTGCAAAAGTGTAGAGCTAGTGGGGCCAGACCATTGGAAAACTCTTCGGAAGTATGGGCTTACTTGTGCAATCTCGCCGATTGAAGTGGATGGGCCTCCGTTTATCAAGGGCTTCAATAATCCGGAATATCATCCCTGGTTATCTGAAGTTACCCGTAAAGCCGTGGATCAGTCGGCTGATTTTGGCTGCCCCAATGTCATCGCGTTTACCGGCTTTTCAGAAAATTTTTCACGGGCGGAAGGGGCTCAAAATTGTGTAGAGGGATTGAAAAAAATTGCCGCCTATGCGGAGAAAAAAGGGGTAACTGTTTGTTTGGAAATGCTCAACAGTCGCGTGGGAGACCATCCCGATAAGGGGCATCCGGGTTATCAGGGGGACCATGTGGATTATTGCATGGACATTCTTAATGCGGTGGGGTCTCCAAGAGTCAAGTTGCTGTTCGATGTCTACCATGTGCAAATTATGGATGGAGATGTGATTCGCAGAATCCACCAGTGCGGCGAGATGATCGGGCATATTCACACGGCGGGAAACCCCGGTCGCGGTGAGCTTGGGTCCTCCCAGGAACTCAATTATCCTCCCATTATGGAGGCATTATTGGAAATCGGATACGGGGGCTATGTGGGGCAGGAGTTCATACCCACTGGAGATCCCTATGAAGGACTCAGCCAGGCCGTCCAGCTTTGTGATGTGTAAAGGCCCGATTCATACCGATGCCTAAGACGAAGAACGACCGAGCGGGGAGTAACACAATTGCGGGGACTTAAATTTATTGATTTATTTTGCGGGATTGGAGGATTCCGGCAGGCCTTGGAGGGAGTTGGGCACAGCTGTGTGTTTTCATCGGACTGGGACCGTCAGGCTCAGTGGGTATATGAGATGAATTACGGAGAACTCCCCGTAGGGGATCTGGCCGCTGTCTCAGAGGAGCAGGTTCCACCTCATGATATTCTCTGTGGTGGCTTTCCCTGCCAGCCCTTCAGTATTTCTGGAAACCAACACGGTTTTCGTGATGCCCGGGGGACCCTCCTCTTTGAGATCATCCGGATTGCCCGGGCCCACCGGCCTTTGGTTTTACTTCTGGAAAATGTCCGCAACTACCTCCGGCACGACCAAGGCAACACCATGCGTGTCACTCTCGACCTCCTGAGCCGAGCGGGATATTCGGTTCATCACGCCGTCCTCAATGCGTCAATGTTTGGCGTTCCGCAGAAAAGAGAGAGGCTCTTTTTTGTATGCTTTCGCGATGATTTAGAAAGTGCCACTTTTTCTTTTCCCCCTCCTTTTGGTCGGGTCGTGGCCTTGGATGACATTTTGCTGCCCGCTGGAGATCCCCGGCTTGACGAGTTTATGGTCGACCGGTCGGATATCCGGATTAGGGAAGATCTTCCGCAGGAGAGGCAAAACCGCCCCCTTCGTGTCGGCACGCTCGGAAAGGGAGGGCAGGGCGAGCGCATATACAGCACCAAGGGACATGCGGTTACTCTTTCGGCCTATGGAGGAGGTGCCGGTGCGAAGACGGGGTTGTATCTGGTGGGAGATCGTGTCCGCCGGTTGCACCCGGTGGAATGCCAGAGAGCGATGGGGTTTCCGGAGACATTTCGTCTGCACCCCCGTTCCAATGTTTGTTTTCAGCAGTTTGGTAATTCGGTGGCTGTGCCAGTGATTCGTGCGGTTTTACAGCAAATTCACGAAGTTCTCGGAGTACAAAAGATGGCAGTTGCCTGACCAATTTTATGATTGCAGTGAGATCAGCAAAGAACACGGCTTGGTGCTTGCTTGGATGTGCGGTGGGGGACCTTGGCACAATCCACGCGTTCGAGCGTGCCTATGCTCCAAGTTCTATACCCGAATCCAGGTGGTTTCTTGTCTGGGGGTTGGCCATGCTGATGGGCATTCTGACCAGCATTGCCCT
>CAYSOI010000346.1:0-5038 GCA_964432425.1 uncultured Opitutales bacterium
TCAAAGTCCAGGCCAACACCCCCATCGACTCCGAACCCCAAGGCCAGCAATTCATTCGCATCCTAGTAGAGAAAACCAACTGATCCATTGGGTGAAGTCCCAACATCACACGACACCCTTCCATGCACTTTCTACTCTCTTCGTGTCCAACGGGAGGCCAAGGCAATTGTGTATTGAAACTTTCGGGCGGTTTCGGGGATGAGGAAAGGAATATCGAAGCTCTGGTCCAAATGAAAGTGGGGTTCGAGATGCTCTTTGAGGCTTGTGAAGGAATCCTGGGCTCCCTCTCCCAGCCAATGGGTTCTTGGGGTGTATTCTTCTAACCAAGTAAAGGGGGTAGTGAGGAACAATTGCCCGCCTGGAATCACTAGATCCGGGAGCCTGTTGATGAGTGATTGGGGGTCTGGTAGGCGACATATCAGGTTGCAGGCCAAAATAGCATCAAATTGGCCAAGGTCTCTACGCAGGGATTGGGCATCCCCTTGCTCAAACTGAACTCTTTTGCGATCAATGTCAGGAGTGACAGTTATTTTCAGTTGTTCATTCCGGTGACCTTCCTTGTGGACTTGTACATCGTGATTGCCATCTGATTTTAAACGATTGGCGGCATCAATGAAACTTTGGGAATTGTCGATACCAATCACTTCATCGAAGGATCGGGCCAGTTCAAAGGAGGAACGGCCCACTGCACAGCCAAGGTCCAGTGCCCTCGTTCCGGCGGAAGGTTGGGGCAGGTCCAAACCTTGCTGGACACAACGGACAGGGAACTTAAGCCCATCCTTCCCTCCAAATTCATGTGGAAATTGTATTTCCGCCGGGGCGTAATGGAAGAACAGATACTGATTGAGCAAAGTATCCGATTCATAAGGGTTGGGCAATTCGGACATCCTGAATCACTCAGCTTCGAGAAGATCGATCATGTACTGGGCAGGCCTGTAATTGCTGATCAACACTTCGCACTTGCCGTCTCGATACATCCGGGCCTCGGGAAGGCGGATTTCCGGGGTTTTGTGCGGTGCATAGAGCACATCATCATGGGAGGCATTTTTGTGCTCTTTAAAGAGGTCCGGCGTCAACTTCCCGCCGAGGTGATCATCCCGGCCCGTCGCAACATGGATGGTGCCGAGAATTTTTTCATCCTGAATGTCCCGTCCAGAAAATGGCAGCACTTGAGTCCCGAATCCCAACTCTCCCAATGCTCCAATCATGGGGTCTTCAGCCAACCTTCGATTGTGGTCTTCAATCACTGAGTAATCTCCGTAAACGAGTTGAGATTTGTAAATTTTGCCTTCTTTGACATGGAGCAGGCCTACGGTGCCTTCTTCGTATTTGAAGGGGAAGGTGCCTTCTGCGGATTCCGGTACAAAGTAGACTTCGCCAGCGGGGAGGTTGGCAACGTCGGGTTTCCCTGGAGGGCAAAGTCCATGACTCTTTTGAGCTTCCTGGCCATCGGTGTGGAGGCTCAGGGTGTAGAGTTTGGACTCGACCTCAAAATCGATCTCAAATCGGTCCGCCTTGGTCAGCCCTAGGCGAAGTTTTTCAGCTTCATCACTGACTTCCTGATAATTCACGGCCAATCCTGAATCGAGGATAATTTGGTTCAATCCATGCAATGTGGCACCGCGGAACCCGAACTCTTTACATTTGGCTGTCAAAGGAGCGGTGGCGGAAAAGGTGGAGACGGTGAGAATGATGTCGTAGCTCGGATAGATGTCCCGATCCAGGCTGAGCTGTTTGCCATCCGGGTCATAACATTCGTCGGCAAGGTCGAGGTTGCTGCCTCCAGTTTCCTTGTAGGCAAACAATTCTCCACCAGTCCAATTCATTTCCTCCAGGGCTCCACTTTGGAATCCTTTGTAGAAGACTTCGTGCCCATAGTTCTGAATGGATAGGCGCTCATCTTTCAAAAAGGCAAAATCCTTCACCTCCCTTGGGTCCGGGAGATCAATCAGGACGCAGACTTTTTCACCGCGGCCTTCTCCAAAGCAGGTTTTGAGGAGGCGGGTCAGACTGAAGGGAGCAAAGTTCCGCTGACTTGCGTCGAGTTCTAGTTTTGAGGGCTTCTCTAGTGTTGCCTGGGTCATAATAATAGTGGAATAGAGAGTGTGGCTAAAGTTCCTGGGTAGGGAACGATGCAGGTGATCTTTCAGACCACTTTTTCTCAATCTTTGGTTTTCGCTTTGAGGTCTTCGAGTTTTCGCCGCTTCATGTCTTCGATCTTTTGGTCGATTGGCTCCTGTCGGTTTCTGTCCAGCACATAACCGCGGAGCATCATGCCACAGCCCCCTCCAATCATCACCAATAGGAGAACGGCGTGGCTGCCTTTGACGTTAAAGTAGGGGCGAAATTGACTGATGATCTCAACAATCAGAATAAACAGGCCGATCCCGGTCAGGCCCCAGGCCCATTTCAGTTTGGAATTAAAAAAGAGAGCGACCACTCCTGCAAAAAGGGGAACCAATACGATGCCCATTGAGGTGGTCTGCCCCATGCCTCGACCTCTTCCCATCATTCCGGAAAAGAAGCCTCGGTGGCCGGAAACAATCCGCACTGAATCAAAAAACAACCACAGTCCCACTGCAGTCATCAGTAAGCCGATGATGAACGTCATTTCGCCTCCAGGGCGTCCTCCGGGTTCTAATTTCATGTCTGGGTTCATTAGGTAAATCAGTCGGGGATGTCGAGAGAAGATCCAGAAATGTGATCAAGCTGAGCTTGCAAAACTGCCGCCGGAGACCTTGGATGCAGTTTCATATTTCAAATGACCGACTCCGAGAAAAAACAAACTCCCATTCGCTGGAAAATCATAGCCATCTGGCTACTGTTAGTGTCGGGTATTGAGATCGGCTATCACCAATATTTTGATGGGAAAGACAGCACAAAGCAAGGAATGGCGTTTCTGGTCTATCTTGCCGTGGTGGGAATATCGTTGGTGATTTGGTGGGTATTTCTCAGTGGGGCTTCCAGGAAATTGAAGGTGCAGGGCGGGTTCGGGGCTATAGTCGTAAGTCTCTTGTTCCGGTGTGATGGTTACAATGGGGATACCATGCCGATTGTGAAGTTTCGATGGAGCCCGAAATCGACTGTGGTGCCGACTTTGGTTGAAGATGCTCACTTGGATTTCTCTGAACTGCAATTCACGGATTACGAACTCCTTGAGACGGATTGGCCTGATTATAGGGGCTTGGGAAGGAACGGTGTGGTCACTGGAATCGAGTTTCAGAAATCCTGGCTTAATCCGAAGCTCCAATGGAAGATTTTGATTGGGGAGGGCTGGTCTTCTTTCACATCCGTACGGAATTTTTGTTGGACGATGGAGCAATTGGAGAAGGAGGAGGCCGTCACGGCCTATGATGTGCAATCGGGCGTAGTAATTTGGCAAAGAACCTTTGCGGAACGATTCGATGAAACCTTTGGGGGCCCAGGTCCCCGGACGACTCCCGTCTTTGACAACGGTAGGCTCTATACTCTTGGTGGCACAGGTCTGCTCAATTGTTTGGATGCAGCAACAGGAGATTCCATTTGGGCGATCAATATTCTGAAGGACAACAAAGTTGGCAATATCGAGTGGGGAGTGACGGCTACGCCTTTGCTTTACCAGGATTTGATCATTACTTTGCCTGGAGGCTCCAACGGAAATAGTTTGGTCGCCTATGACAAATTGACCGGGGAACGCCGGTGGTCTGGTGGAAACTCCGTCGCTTCCTATTCCTCTCCTCAAATCTCGACCGTGGATGGCGTGGAGCAAATTCTGGTTCACAATGGAATCGGCATTTCTGCGCATTCTCTTGAGAACGGGGAAGTCCTCTGGGATTACCCATGGACGACCGCCTCCAGAGTCAATGTTGCTCAACCGGTTGTCTACGATGGCAACAAGGTGATTATTAGTTCCGGTTACTCTGTGGGTACACTCTGCCTTGATGTGACTCACAAGAAGGGGCAATGGACTGCCAAAGAGAAGTGGAGGAGTCGCCGCCTCAAAGCCAAATTCAACGCATTGATTTCCACGGGTAAATACCTGTACGGTCTGGATGAAGGCATACTTACTTGCTTCGATATGGACACCGGAAAACGCCTCTGGAAAGGTGGTCGTTACGGTTATGGACAAATGATCCTTGTGGGAGATATGCTGGTTGTCCTCTCCGAAAAAGGCGAGATCGTCTACGTCAAAGCCACTCCGAACCAACATGAAGAACTGGGCAAATTTCAAGCCATTCAAGGGAAAACATGGCAACATCCGATTATTGCCAATGGTTATCTCTTCGTCCGTAATGATCAGGAAGCTGCCTGTTTCTTAATTTCTCCCTAACTCAATTCATGAACACACCACAAACCTTTTGCCCGCCAACTCGTACCCTTTTAGGACCTGGTCCCAGTGATGCTCCAGCGTCCGTGCTTGCCGCAATGAATCAGCCCCTCATTGGGCACCTTGATCCGGCATTCATCAACATGATGGAAGAGATCAAGGCTATGCTCCGGAATGTTTTTCAGACTAATAATGAAATGACTTTCCCCATCAGCGGTACTGGCAGTGCTGGCATGGAGTTTTGTTTTGTGAATCTGATTGAACCCGGCGATGAAGTGATTGTCGGAATCAATGGTGTTTTTGGCATGAGAATGGCCGATGTGGCCACTCGGTGTGGTGCCAAGGTTACAAAAGTTGAGTCGGAATGGGGCGATATCATTGAGGCAGATCAAATTGAAACAGCCTTAAAGGAAAATCCAGATACCAAGCTCGTAGCCATTGTTCATGCTGAAACTTCCACTGGTGCTCTGACTCCCGTAGAAGAAATCTCCAAATTAGTGCACAGTGCTGGGGCTCTGCTTTTAATTGATACCGTGACTTCGCTCGGCGGATGTCCTGTGAGAATTGATGATTGGGAAGTTGATGCGGTCTATTCCGGTACGCAAAAATGCCTTTCCTGCCCCCCAGGGCTTTCCCCTGTTTCTCTCAGTGATCGAGCTATGGACAAGATCAAGGGGCGTAAAACAACTGTTCAAAGTTGGTATCTCGATGTCAACCTATTGGCCAATTACT
>CAYSOI010000347.1:0-5023 GCA_964432425.1 uncultured Opitutales bacterium
TCCTGCGGAAGCCCGCCAATTCCTCCGTTCCCCCAATCGTTCCTCCCTGGTCGACACTCTCCTGGAGAGCAAGGATTATGCAGACCTGTATGCTCTCCACTGGGCTGACCTCCTCCGGGCCGACCGCGATGCTCTCGGCCACCATGATGCCTACATTTACTACCGATGGATTCATCAGGCCGTTTCACAAAACCTCCCTCTGGATCAGTTTGTCCAGACACTGATCACCGCCAATGGACCACTGCAAACCAATCCCGCTGGCCACTTTCATCGCATCAACAAAAAGCCCGGCGACACGGCATCCATGGCCGCCCAAGTTTTCCTCGGGCTCCGGATCACCTGTGCCGAATGCCATCAACATCCTTACGACCGCTGGAGCCAGCAGGACTATCATGGTTTTCGGGCCTACTTCTCTTCCGTTTCCACCAAAACTCTACAGGGCAACCAATTGGCAATCCTGGCCAACCGACCACCCACCGCAAAACATCCCCGCACCGGAGCCACCATCCCCGCTCATCCTCTTGGAGAGACCCTTCCGGAGAAAACCACGACCGGAGACCTTCGCCCTAATTTAGCCAAGTGGATGACCTCCTCCGAAAACCCATGGTTTGCCAAAAACATGGCCAACCGCATCTGGGCAAAACTGATGGGTAGGGGACTCGTGGAGCCCGTCGATGACCTGCGCTCCACCAACCCGGCCAGCCACCCGGAACTTCTCAACGCCTTGGCCCAGCACCTCGTGGATCATCAATACGACGCCAAGGCTCTCATTCGCAAAATCACCAATTCCCGCACTTACCAGCTGTCTTCAACCACCTCTCCTGCCAATGAACTGGACGAGAACAACTTTTCCCGATCCCTCTTTCGGCGACTTCCCGCTGAAGTCCTCCTGGATGCCGTTTGCGATGTCACCGGAGTTCCAGAAAAATTCAAAGGTACCCCCAAGGGAGTACGGGCCATCCAACTCTGGGACAGCCGCCTCGACCATTATTTTCTCAAGCTCTTTGGCCGCCCAGCCCGAGCCACGCCCTGTGAATGCGAACGCTCGACCGGAGCCACCATTTCCCAAGCTCTCCACCTCATGAATTCTCCGGCCATTGAAGCCAAACTTTCCCACGCCGGTGGCCGCATGGCTCAGCTCAACAAAAAGTTCCCCAAAGATGCCGACCTCGTGGATGAACTTTATCTTACCTGTTTCTCAAGATTCCCCTCCAATGAGGAAAGAGACCACGCCACCCAATACCTGAAATCCAAAGCAGATCAGCGACAAAAAGCAATTGAGGATCTTGCCTGGACTCTGCTCAATTCCATAGAATTCATCTTCAATCATTAACCCGCCTGCCATCATGAAACGCTTCCGTCCACACTCTTGCCCTCGCCGCGATTTTCTTCGAATAGGAGCAGGCAGCACCCTTGGCCTCAGCCTTTCCCTCGACCAACTTCTCGCAGCACAAGCCGCCGCCGGGCAGAAGGCAAAGGATGATATCTCCTTCATCTTCGTGTTCCTCAAAGGCGGGCTGAGTACCATCGATACCTTCGACATGAAGCCCAATGCCCCGTCTTCCGTGCGGGGTCCATTCAAGGACATGTCGACCAATGTCCCCGGCACCCGGATCTGTGACCAACTCCCCAATATTGCCAAGACGATGGACAAGTTTTCCGTCCTGCGCAGCATGACGCACAGCAATGCCGGACATGGCCCCGCGGATCATTATGTCATCACCGGATATCATCCTGGCCCAGGTTTCAATGTTGGCCTCAAGCCCAACAATCAGCACCCATCCATGGGATCACTCATTGCGTCCAAACTCGGCCCCCGTGGAGGCATTCCACCATACATTTGCCTGCCCAATATGCCCAACAGTGGCAGCTCTGCCTATCTTGGACCGAAAGCCGCACCCTTTACCATCGAAGCCGATCCCAATTCACCCGACTTCGCCGTCCCTGACCTATTGCCTCCTCTGGCGGTCGACTCCTCACGACTGGAGGATCGACGCCACCTCATGTCGAAAGTTGACCGGTTTCGCAACTCCGCCGAACAAAAAGCCAATACCTCCGCAAGGGAACTTGGCGAATTTTCCGCAAGAGCGACCGACCTCATGACTTCGAAAGCCGCACGGGATGCCTTCGATCTATCGAGGGAGCCTGACAACCTTCGGGATCGCTATGGCCGTACCACCCTTGGTCAATCCTGCCTCATGGCCAGAAGACTCGTCGAGGCGGGAACCCGCTGTGTCACCGTCGAACACTCCAACTGGGACACCCACTACTACAACTTCCGTGTCCTTCACGACGACCTGCTCCCCAAGCTCGACCTCGCCATGTCGGCTTTGTTTCAGGATTTGGCAGAACGCTCCATGCTGGAAAAGACCCTGGTCGTCATCACCGGAGAATTTGGCCGCACACCCGTGATCAACAAAGATGAAGGCCGGGACCACTGGAGCCGCTGTTTCTCGGTAATGATGGGCGGAGGTGGCATCGCCGGAGGTCGACTGATAGGAAAGAGTGACAAATGGGCCTCCGATCCAGCCGAAGATCCGTATGGTCCAGAAGATCTCTGTGCGACCGTGTATCACCTGCTCGGCATCAACCCCAAATCCGAAATGCACACTCCCGACGGTCGCCCGGTAATGGTCACCAATAACGGTCAAGTCATCGAAGATCTGCTGGTTTAAAGAGTCATTTCTATCCGTGTTTATCTACGTTGGAGTCTAACCTTTAGGCGATCATCATTCTCCACAACCCTTCTCAATTCTTGGTTCAAGCCTAAACTCCAACTCACCATGAAGCATCTGTCTGTTCTCTTCCTGTTTGGAGCTTCAACTCTTCACGCCGTCCATCCGGTCGCCTCCTACATCTTTCCTGCAGGTGGACAAATCGGCACCGAGGTGGAAGTCAAAGTCGGCGGTATGTATTTTCATGGTTTTGCAGATTTCCAGATGCATGGACAGGGCATTGAGCATTCCCCCAAAGTGCAGGAAACTGAAACCGTCTATTTTCGTGGCCCTCTGATCTATCAACCTGCGTCCCAAAAAGCGGAAGATTATCCGAGCGATTACCTGGGTAAGGTGAAGATCGCTAAAGACGCATCGTTTGGGAATCGTTATTGGACTTGCCAAACCATTCAGGGCAAAACCTCCCCGATGCAATTCGTCATCGGGAAGCACCCCGAAATGATCGAAATCGAAAGAGAAGGGGACTCATCGCCCGTGGTTGTGAAGCAACTACCGATCGCGATCAACGGAAGAATTCACCCACGGGAAGATGTGGACTTGTGGTCCATTGAATTGCAAGCCGGACAACCAGTCAGTTGCCGTCTGAATTCCACCCAACTCGGTTATCCACTTGAACCCATTGTTGAAGTCTTTGGTCCAGATCAACGAAGGGTTGCCGCCGAAACTACGTACCATGGTGCGGACCCAACCCTGCACTTTCGTACGGACCGTTCAGGAAAATACACAGTAAAGGTAACCGATGCCCGCAGCTATGGTGGCCAGAACTTTGTCTATCGACTCACACTCCTACCCGAAGCGATTCCAACCTACGTCTTTCCATTGGGAGGGAAGCAAGGCGAAGAATTGAGTTTGGAAGTGGGGGGACCCAATTACAAAACAACCAGGCAATCTATCACCCTCCGCAACACGGTATCCCAGCAAACCTTCTATTCGCCGGATGGCACTGGATTCCCGCTCGATGTCGAGGAATACCCGGAATTTCTTGAAAACCCTTCCAAGCCACTTCCAGTTCCCTGCGTTGCCAATGGGCGAATCTCCAAACCAACCGAGGTGGATGAATGGCAACTGAACCTCCCCGCCAAAACCAGTGTGCAGCTTGATGTGCTGGCCGCAACTCTGGGAAGCCCACTGGATTCCTTTCTGGAAGTCATTGGACCCGATGAGAAACTCCTCAAAAACAACGATGATGCCGCCAAAGGAAATCCGGATTCTTCACTCCTGATCCAGACCCGGCAGGAAGGGCTTCACAAGGTTCGCATTTCCGAACGCTACGCCCATCGTGGAGGACCAGAGTTTGCCTACCGCTTAAAGGTCACCGAGCCTGCTTCACCGACTGAGGACTTTCACCTGACCCTTGGGATCCCCTTCATCAACGTGCAACCCAAAATCGCCCCAGAAGAAGGCACAAAGCCGAAACGAACCCGTGGCACAGGATTGCCGGTAAATTTGGAAACTTCTGGCCAGTTCAAAAAGAACTTTGATCTCCGCTTTGAAGGCTTGCCTGAAGGAGTCACTCCTTCCGCAACACAACTTTCTCCACGGAAGAAAACATTGGAACTCTACTTCGATGCCACTCCGGAAGTACTCCCTCAAGTTGCAGAAATCTCCATCTTTGCCTCCTACAAAATGGATGAAGAAACCACCATGGAACGGCGAGCGAAAGTCATCGTGCCGGAAGGTTATCCCACCACAGATAAGCTTCAGCTCATCATTGCCCCCTTTGTCCCGTTTCAACACTCTGGACTTTACTCCCTCTACAATGATGTTCCCGCTGGCAGCACCATGGTCAAAAACTACTCCTTGGAACGCTTTGGTTATCATGGCCCCATCAGGGTTCGCCTTGGTGAAAGACAAGGCCGCACTCTGCAAGGTGTCACGGCACAACCCATGATCCTGCCTGCCGGAATTTCGGAATTCGACTTTCGTATCCAATACCCAGCTGAAATGGAACTGGGCCGAACCGCCCGCATTCAACTCCAACTGGAAGCCGACTACATGGATGCGAAAGGCCAAAAGCACATCATCAGCCACACCTCCTTCGAGCGGAACAACCAGATGATCACCATAGCCGCTAATGGGCAACTGGCTCTACGTCCAGAACCTCAAAACTTGAAGCTTTCTCCCAACCATTCTGCTCCCATTCAACTCCACGTCCAAAGAGGAAAGGCCCTTCGAAATCGCCCGGTTCGTTTGGAACTCGTTTCCCCATACCACCTTGCGGATGCATTTTCCTGCCAAACCATCCTGGTGCCACCCCACATGGATACCGTGCAATTGGACCTGAAATG
>CAYSOI010000348.1:0-5023 GCA_964432425.1 uncultured Opitutales bacterium
ACAACTCAACGTATTCGGTCCCCTCGTCCTTCCCCGGTGGGTTGAAATAGATTTCAGAGATGACAAGAAGTTCGGAGGAAGGGATGCTGGTGGTAGCGGTACTCGTTACCGTGATGGCGTCCGTCCCGATTAAGTTTCCCTGATGGTCATAGGCTTCTAGAGTCAGGTCATGGGAGCCTGATGGTAATGATAACCAGAGGCTCCAACTGTCCAGATCTGTCCATGTCAGGTCGAGAGGTTCCGTTAAATTGGCGAGACGGATTTCATGAACATCCAACCAAGCGTTCCCGGCCAGGTTTACCGGATTGTCAGGAGTCGAAAAGTTGGCCCCGCCATTGGTGGTGATTCCAAACGAGACTGAAGGGACTTGGCTGTTGACTTGCCCGAGTATGTAGGTGGATCGGGAATGGATGTAGTTCAGGTCGTCGCTGAAGACATTGGCCCCTGGTACCAATGCATCGAAATGAGTCGTCCATGGAGCCATCCAGGTTTGGTTGTAAACACTGGTGCAGATCTCTTGGAGATGGGCAAGGTAGTCACGTTTCCGGGCAGGATTGGCGGTCAACTTTTTCAATTCCGTGTTCTCGAAGATGTTGCGGCGTGTGCTGAAGGAATAGTCGGTGTCGTGGGTGAAATAGAGCATCCTTCCATCCGGCCGGGAGTAGAACTGGCCGTTATGTTTCGAGTTTGCGAAATAGGAATCCCCTGCCCCAGTGGCACAGCTGTAAGCCAGGGAACGCAGCCACTGGTCCACATCCAGTACATCTTCGACGGTCTCTTCAAATGCCGCCCCCGACTTGGCGAATTGTTTCACCATACGGAGGATTCCAGAGAAATCATCGAATTCCTGGTTGTTCTTGATCAAGTAGTTCCAGCGATAGCTCTCAGGATGGTCCCCCAGATCCGTTAAAGCCACTCGTGTCACTTGGTCAGGATTTGGGATTTTGTAGCCGTTGGCATCGGCAGTGGTTGGATAATAGATCAGCTCGTATTCGTAGACCGTTCCGTCTCCGCCATCATCAAACTGGGTATCCAGAAAAGTCCCCATAAATCGTGAAAGTTGAAGAATGGCGGCACTGGTATGGGCAGGATTGGGAGAAATCACATAGCTCAAGTCGTTGAACTCCCCCGGAATGCCTCCACTGGAAGTCGCCATGAGATCGAATAGAAGTTCACGTTGCCCGACATTCAGGCCTTCGGAGCGATCAATCGCCACAGTGCGATGGACTCCGCGAAAGAGATGATCCTTGGGGAAACCAACATTGAAGCCAACCCGTCTGGAATTGAGACGTGCCCGCTGGCTGCCTTTGATCCTTACACCACAATTGTAGTAAACCTCATCCTCGTTGTAGATGACTGTGCAGGGAATCCGGTCGTTGCTCATCACATTGATTGGGGTGTGCATCCATGTGACATCTGCTGGGTCCATCACGATCCGAAAATTCAGAATCCCGGTAGTGGCAGCTCTGCCATCCTCCACCTCATACATGGCACCGGAATCTGGCCCATTGCTTGGGGTGTACGACATGGCTCCCAACGGATCGTTTGCCTCTACATAAAACCTCACCGTCATACCTGAAGTCTGCCCCGGAATCGTTCCCTCCCAACGTGAACCTGAACCCACCAATGCCATTGCGACCTGCTGAAAGTCACCACCATTGACGGAGTAGTGCAAAGTGAGCGATGCCACACCATCTGGATCCGACACATCCACGCCCACGGTCACGGCCTCATCTGACTCAGGAACCACTGGTGCATGTGACAATCCCCAGGATGTCGGACCGGCGTTATCCACAAGGGTGGAGTTGGGTGCTCCGGGCGTACCAAATCGGGTTGGTCGATGAAGTTCTTTGGTCATGGGAAGCCGATTAAAATAAAGGCGTGTATTGAGCAAATCCGCCCCGCTTAGCCAGCGGGCTCGGTAGGAGATTTCATACTCGGTCCCGTTGTTGACCGACTCCCCGTTCGCTAGTGTAGTCTCAAGGTGGTTGTGCATGTGTTCGGTTGACCCGGTGGCACGAAGGTGGAGAACATGGTTTCCTTGATCATCGGGATCTGGAATGATCGAGGCATACCGATGATTACCGAGCAACCGCCATGAGCTGAGATTGCCACTCTCGAAGCGACCATCATGGATCAACTGCGTCGCGGCACCGTCTGGATTCTCCACAACCGAGATGTCATCCAACAGAACTTCACCTTCCTCCAGGAGCCCGAGGATGAACTCTTTCCACTGATTATCAGGCCCAACCGAACTGGCACTGGCGACGCCCCTATACCAGTAAGTCCGCCAATTTGTGCGTTCCAATTCATCACTGGCCGCCCAGGCTCCGGGCAAGGAGTTGTCAGCATCAGGATCCGTCAGTTCCAAAGTGGAGCCATTCCCATCAGCACGGGAAGGCCACTCACCACCGTCTGAATACCGGACTTGGTCGACTGGATTGTTGGCCGCATCGCGAAGTTTTACCCTTTCTCCATTGCCATCCAATGACCCGGAGAAAGGACCAATCACCTGGATCCGAGGATGGGCAGAAAGTACAGCAGCCGGGTCTTTGGCAATCACCAGATAGCCTCCACTTTCAAGGCTTGTCCCAACCGGAAAACCAAAGTTGATCCCTTCCCCAAAATCCCACCCAGACAGGTCGACCACCGAATCACCCCGATTGTGCAACTCAATCCATTCCTCGTCTGACTTTCGACGGGGTAAACCGCGTACAGGATTGGACCGAAGGATCGGTGGACTGTAGCAAATCTCGTTAATGACGATTTCAGTCTCAAACGAAAACTGATTCACCGAGCCCGGTGTGGGTGCATCTGGGAAAATCCATTCGCCAGGAAACCCTGAACTCCTGCCTCGAAGACGCTTGGTCACCTCCTGGCCATCGGCCACACCTTCGCCTCCAGGGCCATAGAGAAATAGCTTGTCTTCATTGGCAGCTCGGCGGCCAAGTTGCTCCTCGGTCAGCAGAAGAAACTGCCCAGATGCAATCATCGCCTCGGGAAGCGAAATGCTGTTAGAAGTTACGCCAGCAATCACAAGCAAGTATCCTGAAGTACTAACCTCGGCATCCGACAAATTCACAATCTCGATGAAGAAGTCCTCGTCTCCAGCACCGGTCACTTCGTTCAATACAAGTGGATAGGGATTCGGCGTCCATGAAGCATTAAAATTCACACTTCCCGGTGTGCCACCAACCTGCAAACTCGACACCCAATGGCTACTTCTCCTGGAGATCAAACCCGGAGACTTCTTCGCCAGGGTCGCCCCGGATCCATCCGCAGCAACTGGCCATTTGCCTTCATCCCCATAGTCGAGTCGATCCATGAGACGATTGGCACTGCTCATCAAGTCGAGTCGATCCCCACCATTGGAAAGGAAACCCTCATACGGGCCCAAGACAGTCCCTACACTACTCAGTGCTGAATGTGACGGATCCTTCGCCACCACCAGATAGCCTCCGGGTTCCATCACCGTACCCGAAGGAAAGGTAAACTCTACACCTCCATCAATCTGCCAGTTCGAGAGATCCATGCGAATCCCCATTTGGTTATGAAACTCAATCCACTCCCCTTCCTGAGAGTCACCCGGATTGTACTGAATCTCATTAAAAACCACCGTGCTGTCCGCCCAAAGCCGCAGGTAACTTTGCAGTAGGAATGCGACAAAGAACCAGAGGGGAAACCTGAGGGAAAGGGAAAGCATAGTGCCAGAAGGAACACTGTTTAGGCTGTCTTACCCGTTTTGTCTCTTAAAAAGAGTGAGATGCAGCAGATTAACCCGCACTCCCCTGTGTTGCCTGTCGGAAACTTTGAGAAAAGTGGCTGGTATTCGTAGCTTCAAATATACATCCATTCCGGGATGGTTATTCTTTGACCAGGGTGGTGAGGTGTTTCTTCCAAAAATCAGTTTTCCAGAAAGGAGTCTGTCCTTGAGAGGCAGAACCAAGAGGTGTTCCCGTAAATACAGTGATCATCCCATTGCCCACGTCCCGTCGCAAAGAGATGGGGTCTTCCCCAGCCCAGGCGAGGACGGTGGCATCTTTATGAGGTTGGACCAAATGTTTCCAGAATAAGAGAGGGTTCCCTTCTGCGGGAGAACTTTTACTCAGGCCAAGGGGAGTGGGGTTTGCCAACTGCTCCACAGCATCCTCCTCCAGGAGTTGGAAAGGCAGAGATGGCTCCAGGAAGGTGTTGGCATGCCCGTTGTACTTCAGGGCATGATTCCCTCCCAGAAAGACAAGCCGACCTCCGTCTGACACATAATCCTGCAGCATTTTCCGTGTACCAAGTCCACCACAACTGGTATTGGCCAGGATAATGGCATCATACTGATACAGCTCTTCGAAAGTCTTGGGTAGAGAATACCCGATTTCGTACTGAAAAGGAGTGTCCTGCAGATAAGTCTTCCAAAACATCCCGGCATTGACCCACACCTTCTCCGGAGCAGATCCGCGAGGTGTTCGCAGGCCAGCCGGTTTTTCAGGTACTTTGGAGCCATGCTCCCGAAGGTCTTGATCACTGAATGTCCGGACGCGTTTGAAGATGACCCGCTCCTGGAAGATCTGGTTGTCTCCAGGTTGGGTTGTGGTGGCATGAGTGAGAAAGCGAAAGGAGCCGTCCCACCAGCGGTCGATGTCAGCGATTTTGTAGTCGTGGTAAGCCCCTTTGGCTGCCATTACAATCGCACCTTCCGGGGGATCGGGGTATCCTGGGGTGACCAAGGTGGTGCGGTGCCAAACAGGGTTACTCAGGGTGGCGGAGATCTGAGTATTGAGACGTTGTGGAGTGGGCGTGTCCTTCTCATCAGTCCATTTGACTCGGAGAAAAACCTCGTAACCACCTGCCGGAGCACCGAGCCACCACTTCCCCATCCGCACACTGGACTGGTCTTTCCTTCGGCCCTGTACAATGCCCAGGGGTGAATCCGGATCATCGACCATGGGGTTGCCAATGTTAACCGAACCGCTGTCCAGCAAACGCTCAAATCCTTCCGCTGGAGAGATGCCGCTGGAAACGTCCTCTT
>CAYSOI010000349.1:0-5015 GCA_964432425.1 uncultured Opitutales bacterium
GCTTTGATTTGAAATACCTATGAGGCTCAAGGACCAACATATCTTAATTACAGGAAGTACAACAGGAATCGGCGAGTTCATGGCTCGTCGTTTTGTTCAGGAAGGGGCCAAGGTGATCCTTCATGGACGGGATGCCGAACGGGCGGGAAAGTTACGCAAGGAACTGGGAGAAGACGTCACTGCCTTTGTGCAGGGCGACCTCGGGGATGCGGAGTTTGCGGACAAGTTGGCGGCGGATGCCATTGCCGCATTCGGGAGAGTCGATGCCTTGGTCAACAATGCGGCCCTCACGACGCGGAATCGCATCGAAGAAACCGATGCCGCCTTCTTCGACCGGATCATCTCCGTAAACACACGGGCTCCCCTACTCCTGATTCGTGCATTGCTGCCTGAGTTGAAAAGAACCGAAGGTGTCGTCCTCAACATTGGATCTGTACTGGCACACTGTGGCCAGGCAAACCTGCTGGCCTATTCCGTGTCCAAAGGTGGCTTGATGACCATGACCCGAAACCTTGCCGATGCATTCGGACCGGACCGGGTTCGTTTCAATCAACTCAACGTGGGCTGGACCCTCACAGAGAACGAATACAAAGTCAAAATGGGTGATGGATTGCCTGCCGATTGGCCGGACCATATCCCCGCCTACGCCAACCCTTCCGGTCGTCTCATTCAACCCGAGGAAATTGCCACAGCTTCCGTCTATTGGGTTAGCCGGGAAAGTGCTCCCATCTCCGGAACCATTGCCGAACTGGAACAATATCCCCTGATTGGCCGCTACACCAATCACGAAGGAGAAGACACCGAGTAACCCACCTGGGAACGCCAAGCCCCAGCTTGGCCACAATTTAAACATGTCTGAAGATCTCGCCGATCCATGGGAAACTCTCCGCAACTGGTTTCCTGATATTGAAGAAAACGCCTGGCCGAAGCTTCAGGAGTATTCTGAGCGGATTCGGGAATGGAACACCAAAGTCAATCTGGTCTCCCGTAAAGACATGGATCAGTTTGTAACCAAACACCTGGCCCACTGCCTCGTCGCCACCACCTTTCTTCGCTTGATGAACCGGACTACCCTCCTCGATGTCGGCACAGGAGGCGGCCTCCCTGGGATTCCGCTGGCCATCTGTTATCCGCAAGCCTCCTTCACCCTCATGGACTCCATCGCCAAGAAGATCATGGTGGTGGAAGACATCGTCAAAGGAATGGGGCTCAAAAATGTAAAAGTGATCCGTGGACGTGCGGAAGAACTCCCCGCCAAACAACGCTTTGATTTCGTCCTCGGTAGAGCCGTCACCCGGATTCCCAAGTTCCATGGATGGATCAAAGACAAGCTCCGCAAAGGCAACCGAAACTCGATCAAAAACGGGCTCCTCTACTGGAAAGGAGGCGACTTCAAAGAGGAGTTGGAAGGGCAACGATTGCAGCCGTCACAAATATGGGATGTCGCAAAAATCCTACCTAGCGGCGATTTTGATGAGAAATACATTCTACATTTTTCAGCCTGAACCCAGTTTTCATGACTTTTTCACATTTAAGAATTCCCTTGGCGCCCTTGTTGATGGCAGGCCTCGTAGGATGCATTGCTTCCAGCCATGCCAAAGAAGCATCCCCCCATCCCGGTAAAAAGATCTGGGCCAACCAATGTGCAGAATGCCATGGCAAAAACGGCGAAGGCGTAAAAGGGGAATACAAGTCACCACTCATCGGAGATTGGTCTTTGTCCAAACTGACCAGGTACATTGACAAAAACATGCCCGAAGAGGAGCCCGAAGCCGTTGCCTGCAAAGATGCGGAAAAAGTCGCGGCCTACATCTACGACGCGTTCTACTCCCCGGAAGCTCAACTTCGCAACAACCCTCCCAAAGTAACGACAGCTCACCTCACAACACGACAGTTGGAAGAAACTCTGGCCTACCTCGTAGCCGAACTTCGCGGCCAGCCCGGTCAACTCCCCAAGGAAAGAGGTTTGAATGCCATTTATTTCAATGACCGAAATTACAACTCGAAGAAGAAAGTCCTCGAACGCATTGACCCGGAAGTAAACTATGATTTTGCCGAAGGAACACCCAAAGGTGCAGAATTTGAACCCTCCGCATTCTCCATTCGCTGGCAAGGTTCCCTCTTGGCCGAAGAAACCGGCGTCTACGAGATCTACTTGAAAACCGAAAACGGCTGCCGCCTCTGGCTCAATGATGAGAACGACAACAAATTCATCGACGGCTGGGTCTCCTCCGGAATCCCCACCGAGCACAAAGGATCCATCCGGTTGCTTGGAGGCCACACGTACCCGATTCGTCTCGATTTCTTCAAATTCAAAGACAAACGGGCCTCCATCCAATTGCTTTGGAAACCACCCAACGGAGCCAAAGTGGTCATTCCATCCCGAAACCTGTTTCCTCAGAACAAAAGGCCCGTCTTCGTCGTCAACACCGCCTTTCCTCCCGACGACACCAGTTCAGGTTTTCCCAAGGGCACTTTGATCTCCAGAAAATGGGCCGAAGCCACGACCTTCACAGCACTGGAGACCGCCATGTTCATCCTTCAAAACCTGAACCGCTTCACAGGGACCAAACCGGACGACAACGATTACACAACCAAACTCGAAGCCTTCTGCACCAAATTCGCACAACTGGCCTTCCGGCATCCACTGAGTGAGGAACAGATCCAGAAATATGTAAAAACGCCCCTATCCGCTGCGGCTTCTCCGGTCGAAGGCGTCAAGCACAGCATTATGCAAGTGCTGTCCTCCCCTACATTCCTCTACCCGACTCTGGGAGAAACTGCCGACAATCATTACGACATCGCCAACCGACTCTCCCTCGCCATTTTTGATTCCCTGCCCGATCGAGGCATTCTGGCTCTGGCCGACCGCAAACTCCTCGATAATCCCAAACTACTTAGAGCCCAGGCCGAAAGGATGCTCAAAGACCGCGGGGCTCAGTCCAAACTTCAGGATTTTTTCTACCATTGGCTGGAATTGCACCATGCCGAACACCTCCCCAAAGATCCCAAACACTACCCCAACTTTGATGCAGCCCTGATTGCGGATTTGCGGACTTCGTTGAAAGAATTCATTCACCAACTCGTTTGGGAATCACCGGAAGCCGATTACCGGCAGTTGCTTCGAGCCAGCAACCTCTACGCCAACCAACGCATTGCCCAATACTACGACCTGAAACCTGAGACCCAACTCGAAACCGGTCGGTTTCAAGCCGTAAGCGTAAACTCCGAAAATCGCTCTGGACTCCTCACCCATCCCTACCTGCTGGCCCAGTTGGCCTACGCTCACAACAGCTCTCCCATCCACCGGGGTGTCTTCCTGACCCGCAGCATCCTCGGCCGCCACCTGCAACCACCGCCCGAAGCAGTGGAGTTTGAAGAAGATGATTTCCCGGACAACCTAACCCTCCGCGAAAAGATTGAAAAGCTCACTGAACCCAGAGCATGTCAGGGTTGCCATTCCATCATCAATCCCCTAGGCTTCACTCTCGAAAACTTTGATGCCGTTGGGCGATATCGCACGAAACTGGACGACAAACCCATCCAAACCACCAGCCCCTACACCACCCTCACCGGCAAGACCCTTGAACTCAAGAACGCACGAGACATTGCCAACTACGCAGCCGAAAGCCCACAAGCTCAAAAAGCCTTCGTCAAACGTCTCTTCCAGCACTACACCAAGCAGCCCATTGAAGCCTTTGGTCCCAAAACGACCGATAAGCTCCATGAATCCTTTCAAAGTAACCAATTTAACATACGTAAACTCCTTGTAGAGATCTGTGTCCTCTACGCCACCATGCCAGACTTAAAGACAAAGCCATGAAAACCAGCCAAAATCGCAGACAATTCCTTCGCAACCTCGGGGTCAGCTCCGCCGCCGTCCCCTTCCTTTCCGGGCTGCCCAGCCTCAGCTACGGAGCCTCCAAAGGCCGCAAACAACGCCTGATCGTGATGTTCAGCCCCAATGGCACCATCCCGAAGAACTTCTGGTCCGCACCCTCCGATTCCGGCATCGAACTCAACAACATCCTGGCCCCGCTGGAACCCTACAAAGAGCACATCCTCCAACTCAAAGGAGTGCACAACAAAGTCAAAGGTGATGGGGATCGTCACATGCGGGGCATGAGCTGCCTCTTGACTGGTATCGAACTCTTCCCCGGCAATGTCCAAGGCGGCTCCGATACACCCGCAGGCTGGGCCAAAGGCATTTCCATCGACCAGGAAATCAAAAACTTCCTTCAAAGCCAGGAAGAGACCCGCACCCAGTTTGGCTCCCTGGAGTTTGGCGTCGGCGTTTCCGACCGAGCCGATCCCTGGACCCGTATGTCCTATGCCGGCCCCAACAAACCCGTCGCCCCGACGGACGATCCCTACCAGATGTACCGCAAGCTCTACGGACAAATCCGGGAACGCAAAGACATCCTCAGCATTCTCGACGAAGTTCGCCACGACCTCAAAAGCGTCACCTCCAAAGTCAGCTCCGAAGACCGCCAACTCCTGGAACAACACACCCAACTCATCCAGGAAATGGAAAAAGAATTCGCCGCCGGAAAAGGCAAAAGCACCGAACACCAGGCCCCCGATCTCAAAGAAGGCATCACCAACCAGAACGACAACCTGCCCCAACTCAGCCGCATGCAGATCGACCTCCTGGTCAACAGCTTCACCAACGACTTTGCCCGTGTTGCCACCCTGCAATACACCAAGTCCGTCGGCCAGGCCCGCATGAACTGGCTCAACATCTCCGACAACCACCACACCCTTTCCCACAAACCCGACAAAGATCCCGACGCCGTCCAGAAATTGACCAAGATCAACACATGGTTCGCCGGAGAACTCGCCTACCTCGTCCAACGCCTCTCCGAAACCCCCGAACCCGGCACCGACGGCACCCTCCTCGACAACACCCTCATCGTCTGGTGCAACGAACTCGGCAAAGGCAACAACCACACCCTAGACAACATCCCCTTCACCCTCATCGGTGGCGGTCTCAACTTCAAAACCAACCGAGCCCT
>CAYSOI010000350.1:0-3433 GCA_964432425.1 uncultured Opitutales bacterium
GAAGGTCCGGGCTTACCGATGTTGAACTTTGGGAGAACAGAAACGCCTGCACCAACGGCAGCAGTTTTCTTGAGGAAGGAACGACGGTTGATTTGATTCATAGTTGAGTAATGATGAGTTGAAGTGAAAATTTCGAAGTAGCTTTCTTGTCCGTAGATCAAGCAGTTGCAAGGAAAGTATTCACATGCTCGAATTGAAATCCTGCGTCAGAAATTTCTGCACTTCACTCATATATCCTGAAGCATTCCTTTTTGTAATTTGAAAACAGTTTACTCCATTCTTATCCTGCTTTTCGGGCCGAGCCTTCTGTTCGCATCAAAGTCGAAGCAGTTGGTCGAGCTGATGGAGCGTTACTGTATCGATTGCCATGATTCTGTTGAGGCGAAAGGAGAAGTCGATCTGGAGGCAGCTCTGTTTGAATCAGATCACAAGTTGGAGAAAGACGGGCATCTGTTGAAGTTGATTCAACGAACACTGACCGAGGAGGAAATGCCACCTCCGCAAAAGAAACGCCAACCCAGCAAACAAGAGCGAGAGCTGTTGGTGAAAGAGATTGCCGACATGTATCAGAAGCTGGCAGATTCACAAAGAGATGACCCAGGGCATGTGGTAATGCAGCGTCTGACCAAGGAAGAGTACCGAAATGTACTGCGAGACTTGACCGGAGGCATTGTGACCAACGCTGGAGTTTATTTGCCGAACGAAGGTGGAGCTGGTGAAGGGTTTAATAACGTTGGAGAAGCCCAGGGAATGGGCACTACTCAAGTTGAAAAGTACCTGGAAGCGGCCCGATTGACTTTGCGGCATCTACGGGCGACACCAGCGGGAGGTTTGGTATGGAATTCTTTCCCGATGGAACCTGTTGATGATCCAACCAATGCTAGATTGGATGCAGTGAACACCATCATCGAATGGTTTGCAGATGAACAATACAAATACGCTTTCGAGATCGGTGCTCAGTGGGAAAAGAAGTATGGAAATGAGCATGGTCCGTTCCTGGAAGCCGCTTGGAAGTTCAAACATCGAAAGGACGACTGCACGACTCTCGCCGATATTGCCAAAGAGTATGAGCCGCCTCTACCCATTGTGCCTCTGGACAAATGGTGGAACCTTCTGAACATGCCGAATCCGAAATCCCCCTGGGTGGGTTGGACTCGTAGATGGCAAGCACTTCCTGAGCCCGGCCAACTGGGCAACAGAAGCCTTCGGAAACGTTGCCAGGACATCATCAATGGAGTGGGCGGCGAAAAGATGGAACTGCAAGAGGATTTTGCTCCGGACTACGAAGTTTCTTTCAGCCCGAAGGTGCTGGAAACGGCCCGCAAAGATCATATCTGGAACTTCAGAATTGAAATTGGAAAAGCGAAGGAACTCTTTCTCGTTTGTACTCAAGGAGGGGATGACAATGAAGGCGACTTCGGAATCTGGCATTCGGGAAGTTTTGAGTTTGCTGACGGATCGAAGAAAGCCTGGCACCAGGTCACCAAAATCCGGGGAGCCAACTCGGGTCGCATCTATTCCTGGGCCAAATATAATGATGGCACGGGGCCACTTCGGGCGGATGGTCATGGAGTACGCCCTCCTGGAGCTTTGAAGATCGAAGTACCCGAAAAAGCCAAGTTTCTGAATGTGACCTTTGAAGTGGACCGGAAGCGTACCGAACGAGCCAGTTTACAGGTTCTCATTCTCAAGGAAAAACCAGCGGGAAGGTTACAAAGTTTCTATCCCGGAAGATTGGTATTCGGCGGGAAAAAGCCTTCGGGAAGAGACAATGAAGATACCGAAGCCAGAGACCGAAATCGAACCCTTCGCAGGATCAACATTCCCGGAGCCAACCGAACGAAAGCGGGCTTGAATGCGGAGTTGAATGTGATGGCAAGTTGGGATCGTACGCCAGTTGAGTTTATTGGTGGCCCTTGGGATCATCAGGAAACCGATAAAGAACGCCCGGAAGCTCCCTACCACATGACAGCAAAACAAGTGCTGCGAAATGCTACACAGGAATCCCTTAAGGAATTGGAAGAGTTGTTCGATCGCCTGGAAAGCATTGCACAGGTGGAGCACCAAAAGTTGCACCATTTGGCAGTAAAAGCTGGGTGGGAGAAATCGAGAGAGGGAGTCGATCCGACAAATCATATCCAGCTAAATCCAGAATCTGAAAAACAGCTCGAACTAATCCAAAAGAAGGAAGATCAGCTTACCCGAACCGCTTTACAGCAGATCAATGATTTTACACGAAAAGCCTGGAGAAGAAACCTGAGCAATGAGGAAACGACACAACTCAAAATGCTCTTTGTTGAAGCGAAAACTTCTGGACTCAGCTACGATAGCTCTATCAAGCAGCCGCTGTTGGCTATTCTGATTTCCCCGAACTTTCTCTATCGATTACCCGTTTCGGAAACTGATAAGAATGACATTCGCCCTATTACCAACTTCGAACTTGCCAACCGACTGTCCTTCTTTCTGTGGGGCTCAATTCCAGATTCAGAACTTCTGGATCTCGCAGCATCAGGCAATCTCACGAAACCCAATGTGCTTCAGAAACAGGTCCGAAGGATGTTGCAGGATGATCGAGCCAAGTCTCTGGCCATCGACTTTGGAGGACAGATGTTTGGGTTTACCGGGTTTGAGGAATACAATGTCCCGGATCCTGAACGGTTCCCTGAATTCACCCCCCAGATACGGGCAGCCATGTTGCAGGAAGTCATCGAATTTCTAGATCATGTCATTCGCAAAGGTGCTCCGGTTTCGGATTTGCTGGCGGCCAATTATTCTTTCCTGAATGGCAACCTGGCTCGACACTATGGCATCGAACACATTGGTGACCAATTTCAAAAAGTGGAACTACCTGCCAATCGTGGTGGTCTTGCCAGTATGGGACTTTTCCTGACCAAGACCAGTGAACCTCTCCGAACCAGTCCAGTTGTCCGTGGAACCTGGGTTTACGAAGCTCTCCTTGGGCACGAACTCCCCTCCCCACCTGCAAACATTCCCTCAATCTCCCAGGATGAAACCGATGACAAAGGCCGCAGCATTCGGGAGCAATTGGAGTTTCACCGTGCCGATGCCGGGTGTGCAAGTTGTCACAATAAGATCGACCCTCTCGGTGTGGCTTTGGAACAATTTGATCCCGTTGGCCGTTGGCGAACAAAACTCCGGGATGGCTCCAAACCCGATGTTGTGGCCACAACCAAAGACGGTGTGAACCTGAATGGAGCCCAAAGCCTCAAACACTACCTCGCCAGCCAGGAACATCGACTCGTTGAGCACCTTACCCGCAAACTTCTCGGCTACGCCCTTGGCCGCAGTACACAACCTGGCGATAAATTTTTATTGGACCGGCTGATTCAAGATTTACCCAAACAGAAGAATCAATTCCAATGGCTGGTGGAGGAAATCGTCCTCAGTCCACAATTTCGAAACCGAAGAGATT
>CAYSOI010000350.1:3533-5011 GCA_964432425.1 uncultured Opitutales bacterium
CAATGAAAGACATTCCACTCAATACATCCCGACGAGCCATCTTACGAGGTGCAGGAGCTTCACTGACTTTGCCATTTCTGGAAAGTGTAGCCTGGGCCGCTGGAGCGGAGAAAACGAAAGCACCGATTCGGTGGGGATCCATCCTCTTTGCCAATGGAGTGAATGTGAATCAGTGGTGGGCAAAAGGTGAAGGCAAGGGGATGGAGTTGTCCCCTACTTTGAGTCCGCTTGAACCGTTTCGTGATTCCTTCTCCTACATTCGGGGGATGCATGTCTATAACAATACGGCAGGTCCCCACTGGCCGTTGTTTTCCAATTATCTCAATGGAGCTGTCTTTAACCAAAGCAAGATTCCCCAAGGGTCGGAGTCCGTGGATCAGGTCATCGCCCGCCATGTAGGACGACAGACTGCCATTCCAAGTTTAGTACTTGCCGTGGAACCTGCGGAACACGGTCTGCGAGGAGGGGTTCCCGCGGTGTATTACTCGACCATTTCCTGGAGTTCAAAGAATACCCCGATACCGCCGGAAGTATATCCCAGGGCAGCGTTTGACCGATTGTTCGACACAGGCGGAATGTTGCGGGAACGCAGTGTGCTGGATGTCGTTCTCGGACAGTCCAAGGGTCTCCGTCGAAATCTCGGATCCGCGGATCGGCAGAAACTGGATGCCTACATGCAGGGAGTTCGGGAACTTGAGCAACGCATTGAAATGGCAACCGCAGAAGATCGCCTTGAAGGTTGGCAGCCTTCTCTCAAAAAGCCAAATATGCAACGCCCACCTGCCGACAAACCTCATGACGTCCGAGAGCACATGCGGATGATGGCCGACTTGCTACTTCTTGCCTGGCAAATGGACAAAACACGGGTCAGCACCTTGATTCTCAACCGGGATGTTTCCCACATGCAATTTGGCTTTCTGGAAGGGGTCCAAAACACAATCCTTCACGGCATTTCTCACCATAAGAAGAACAAGGAAAAACTGAACTCCTACCAGAAGATCAACCAATTCCATGTCGAACAACTTGCCTACCTGATGGACAGAATGTCTAGGATTGATGAAGGACATGGCACCACACTGCTCGACAACTGCATGTTGATGTTCGGCTCCAATATGCTGGACGGGGATATACACGATGGTCGGGACCTCCCACTGCTGCTGGCAGGAAAAGCCGGAGGACGCATCAAGAGTGGCTTGAATATCAATTTCTCCGATCAATCCGAACCGCAACAACGGCTGTGCAACCTCCATCTGACGACAGCGAAGGTAATGGGGGCGAATATCAGGAACTTCGGAGACAGTGTGGGACCAGTCGAGTCGATTTTGAGGTGAAAATAGAGTAGCTGCGGCGTCTCGCCGCAGTCTTCAGAGGCGAGACGCCTCTGCTACTTTAAATACTTCGTGAAGAACTCCAGCATTGTTTTCCTGGAGTCCTCAGACACAAATTGTTTTCCGCCATGACCGGCACCTTCGAGGACG
>CAYSOI010000351.1:0-4958 GCA_964432425.1 uncultured Opitutales bacterium
TCGGAAAATGTCGTCCAATACTGATCTTTGAGCACAGGCACTTTGAGTGGGTCGCGGGTGATCATTTCCAGATTGAACCAGACATCCGGATTATGCCTGCGGCAAGTGGTGATCATGGTTGCCAAGTCCAGGTTTCCACTACCAATTGGGACTTCGCTGAGTAGAAACCCGTCTTCGTACTCAGCCATCTGCATGTCTTTGAAATGAGTCGTGAAGATGTAGGGGGCTAAGTGTTGGGCTGCTTCTTGAGGATGTTCGAGAAGAGACCAGTTATTTCCGAAATCAAAGTTCACCCCAATCCATTCGGAATCGATCTTTTGAAGAAGTTCCCGGTGTTCCTCGCTTCGCCAGTCCTTGTGGTTTTCGATGGCCAGTTTACAGTGGTTTTTGCGGAGAACGGGCTCAGCCAGTTGCAGGCTAAGGAGAGATTGATGGCGAAAGGCATCCCATTGGGCCATAGACTTGAAAGTTTCGTACCGGCGTCCACTCAGGCATACTGCTCGAAAGATGGAGGCTCCGGCTTCTTTGCCACGAAGGAGTTCAGTTTCGAACTTTGCCAGATCTTCATTGCGTTTAGGCAGGCCAATCTGTCCTTCAAGAGCAATTCCAAGAGATTCTCTTTTCTTACGAACTTTGCCGGCAAAGTCTTTACTCCAGCCTCGAACTCCAATCTGTAGGCAACCGGCTCCGAGACTTTGGCAATGATCGAGCACATCCAGAGCGTCCTTCCAGCTCTCCTGTGGGTTTCCACGTTGTCTCCAGCGTTGGCCGTAGGACCAGATGGTGAGCCCGAGAGGTTGTTGGCAAGGTTTGGAGGAAAGGGGAGCGACGGTAGAAAAGGCGGCAGAGGCAGCGAGGAAAGTTCGACGGTCCATGGCGATCCGAATCAGGTTTTGTTCAAACGCTCTGTGATGGCATCGATCACGGTATCGAGTGCCTGGATTCGAGCATGCTTTTTGCAATTCCCCTCAATGATGGTCCACGGAGCATAGGCAGTGTGGGTTCGGTCAATCATCTCCTGGGTGGCTTCTGCGTAATCGTCCCACTTATCGCGGTTTCGCCAATCTTCTTCATTGAGCTTCCAGCGTTTTCTAGGATTTTGCTCCCGGGCACGGAATCTTTTCATCTGTTCCGTTTTATCAATTTGGATCCAGAATTTGATGAGAACGCTTCCGAAGTGATAAAAATTCTCCTCCATTTCGTTGATTTCCTTGTAGGCTCTTCTCCAGTCGGTTTTGGAGCAGAAACCTTCGATGCGTTCCACGAGGACCCGGCCATACCAGGAGCGGTCGAAGATGGTGAAGTGACCCGCCTTGGGAAACTCTGACCAGAAGCGCCAAAGGTAATGGTGAGCCAATTCCACATCGTTGGGGGCAGCCACCGGAATCACTTCGTAACCTCTGGGGTCCATTCGCTGACAAAGTCGCCGGATGTTGCCACCTTTGCCTGCGGCGTCCTGACCTTCGTAGACAATCACGATCGGAATGCGTCGCCGGTAAATTTCGTTTTGCAGAGCCTTGATCCTTTGCTGCCGATCTTCGAGTAGCTCAATGTAGGTGTCGACTTCCAGGGCATTGGTCAGATCTGCGTCGGCCAATTTGGGGGCATTGGTGTAAAAGGGGAGGTATTTTTTCTTGGTAGGGGAGGCCTCATGGGTGCCTTCCTCAATATGCTGCACCCTGCTATTGAGATGTTTGATCAGGCGACTGAGAGTGGTGAGGCTGGCCGCTTCCACATCTTCCGCAACAATGATTTCCCAAGGGACATCCGGGTGATTGGTTTCATTGAGCATTCTTTCAATGGCGGGGACGTAGACATCATAGCGTTTATGTCGTGCCAGGACATCCTCGGTCACCCTCCATTTTGTCGTCTCATCCGCTTTGAGCTCTTTGAGGCGGCGGGCTTGTTCCTCTTTGGAGATGTGGAGGTGAAATTTAACAATCACGGTGCCACTGTCATGAAATTGGCGTTCAAAGGCCCGAATGTCCGCATAGGCTTTGTAGCGGGCTTCTTCAGACAGCTCTCCAGACACATCCTGTTCCAAAAGGATACGATACCAGGACCGGTCAAAGATGGCCATTTTGTCCGCGGAGGGAGTCCTGCGCCAGAATCTCCAGAGAAATGGTCGCATGCGTTCTTCATCATTGGGCTCTCGGATCACGGAAACTTTGAATCCGCGGGGGTCCATCGGAAGGATGAGACTATTAATTAGAGTACCTTTTCCGGCAGCACTGAGCCCTTCAAAAATGATGAGCACGGGAATGCGAAGTTCACGGCATCGCCGTTGCAGTGCAGCGAGTTCTTGCTCTAGTTCTTTACGACTTGGAGAGGACACAGGAGAGTAGAAAATGGTGATCTTTTGCCCAATGGGTGGTGTAGATGAACATGCTTTTCAGTGAGGCTAAAATGTCGAGATCGAAGTGGTTCAGGACCGATAAATTCTCCCATGGATACGTTGAAGGCTGGATTGACTTTTCATGGAAAATTCTAGGTAAGTGCACCATGCAGAAATTTTTCATGCTATTGTCTTTCTTTCTGGTAGGAAGTTCCACCTGGGCTGTTCGTCCTGGAGAAATAGTTCCTGGCTGGGAGTTGCCGGACCTGACGGGAACTGCTTATCGTCTAGGTGACTTTCGAGGAAAAGTCGTGGTGTTGGAGTGGACGAATTATGACTGCCCGTTTGTACGAAAGCACTATGGTTCCGGGAATTTGCAGAAATTGCAAAAGCAGTGGAGTGAACGGGGAGTAGTTTGGTTCTCCATTCGTTCGGGAAAGGCTGATTCCGAAGAATTGGCAAAAATGGCCAAAACGTTGAAAATTCATTCCAAGGCTGTCCTTTTGGACTCCAAGGCAACCACCGCAGAAGCATATCGCGCCAGGACCACGCCGCACATCTTCATCATCGACCCAACGGGGAAACTGGCCTACAGCGGTGCAGTGGATGATCAACCGACTCCAGACCCGGCGTCGATAGAAGGTGCCCGGAATTATGTGTCTGAAGCTCTCGAAGCGATTCTGGCAGGAAAGCCTGTAAAAGTTGCCGCAACCCGCCCGTATGGTTGCGGCGTCAAGTGATCAAGGCGACTGGAGAAGTTTTACCTATGCAGGATGTGTATCAATTGACCGTGCATTTCTCCGGCCATGTCCAGGGAGTGGGATTTCGATGGACTACAGAAAGAATTGCTGCCGGTTATTCCGTGACTGGGAGAGTTCGCAATCTGGTGGACGGAAGAGTCCGAATGTATGTGGAGGGGGAACAAGCGGAAGTCGAAGCCTTCGTTCAGGAGGTTCAAAACGTGATGGTGGATTACATTTCCGATATAGTGACCGAAAGCAGCACTGGGCCTCAAAAATACGAGAGATACATCATGCTGCGGTAGTCTTTGGGTCCTCAAAAAGAAACAGGCACTGCTGCTTATCCAACCGAGCAAGATCCGAAATTGGATGGCTACGACTGGATTGGGCAACAATGCCTGGTCTGATTCGATAGAGAACCTTCGAAACTCGAGTTTGTTGTTCGAGCTTTAAATAGACTTATCTTTATTTTTTAGGACGATTCAGTACCGCATCTTTAGTGGAGGCAGCCACAGCCATGACTTCATCAATCAGGCAGTCATCAATTTTAAGATCTTTGAGAGTCGCCTGAAGGTGACCGGCAATAATGTTGAAATCTTCTTCTCTAAGATCCAGGTGCTTGTGACCTTCCCGCATATCTTTGCCAATGTAAAAGTCCGGTCCGCCGAACGCTTTCATTAGGAAGGCTTTCTGCTTCTTGTGTTGCTTACTCATGTTGATGTCTTCGAAGAAGTGGTTCACTCGTTTGTCAGCCAGAACTTTTACATAGAAGGCATCGACGGCCGCATCAATGGCACGGGCTCCGCCAAGGCGGTCAAAAATTGGGGCTTTCTCAGAGCTTTTGTCTTTGGCACTGGCTGTAAATACCGGGCAAGCAATCAGGCTCAGCAGGGCAAGGTGGGTCAAGAATTTTTTCATGTTTTGGATGTAGTTGGTTATTCGGTTTTCTCCTTGGAGCTTAGGCGATAAATCTGCCTGAACTCCTAAAGGTATATCTGAAATGCATCTTTTTGGGAAAATTTTTTAACGCAAGGAGAAATCAGAGATTGAGGCGACTTTTCAGAGCCGTTTCGTTCTGAATCACATCTGCTAATGTGACCTTATCCAACTCCCCGAGGAAGACTTGTAGAGCATTTTGCAAAACGTTCTTCAATTCACAGACACTGGCGATACAGCAAGTGCCTTTTCCGCCGGGAAAACATTCCAGAATGGCGAGATTTTCCGTCTTTCGGACCAATTCTCCGATGACCAGTTCCTCAGGCTTTTTCGCCAGGGCAATTCCGCCGCCACGTCCTCGGTAGGTGTGAATGATCTCCAGTTTGGCCAGGTTATGCACCACTTTGACCAGATGGTTGTTGGAAATGTTGTAAGCTTCCGCGATCTCCTTGATGGAAGACAGTCCCTCTTCCTTGACAGCCAGATACAGCAACACACGAAGGGAGTAGTCGGTAAATTGGCTGAATTCCATATCTTAGGCGGAGTTAAACTTTCTAAATATCTCTATCTTATAAAACCAACCTGTTGAAAAGCATAAAGCCAGATTTGCCTGATGTGAGTAGGCAGGTGCAAAAGGCACTCTTTTTCTTTGTCAGCCAGAGCATTTGCTTCTGATATGAGAAGGATGCCGAAACAGAGTCCAAGTTTACATTTTTCGCTGGAGACGATCCCTGAATTTCAGTCGATCCTGCTGCAATGGTATGGTGAGAATCAGCGGGAGTTGCCATGGCGGAAAGAGGCTTCGCTGTATGGTACGGTGGTTTCGGAGTTCATGCTTCAGCAAACTCGGGTGAGTACGGTACTGGATTATTATGCAAGATGGATGGATCGATTTCCGGGTTTTGAGGAGTTGGGGCAGGCGGAGGAGGCGGAGGTGTTGAAAGCCT
>CAYSOI010000352.1:0-4932 GCA_964432425.1 uncultured Opitutales bacterium
CCGATGATGAAATCGAATTGATGCCTCCTCCTGAAAGTAAGCACCCTCTCACAGATGAGGAAAAAAAACTTTTGGATCAATGGATCATGGAAGGTGGCGAATATGAGAAACATTGGTCCTTTCAACCACTCCCCTCCTCTGTAAAGGCTCCGGATAGCAAGCACCCCAATCCACGGAACGAAATCGATCATTTCATTGCAGAAGGACTAAAGGACACCCCCTTGCTCCCAAGCAAGGAGGTTGATAAGGCACGGTGGCTGCGGCGGGCGAGCTTCGATCTGACCGGTCTGCCACCCACCATGGAAGAATTGGACGCCTTTGTGTCCGACACATCATCGGATGCTTATGAAAAGGTAACGGACCGACTCCTTTCCACCAACGCCTATGCCGAGCGAATGGCCACTGAGTGGATGGATGTGGCACGATATTCAGACAGCTATGGATACCAAGTGGACCGACCGCGCAATGTCTGGGCCTGGCGGGACTGGGTTATACGCTCCTTCGCTCAAAACCAGCCCTATGACCAATTTGTGACTGAACAACTCGCGGGCGATCTTTTGCCCAATGCTACCAGAGACCAAATTCTAGCGACCTGTTTTAACCGCCTGCACTCTCAGAAAGTGGAAGGTGGCAGTGTACCCGAAGAGTTCCGTGTAGAGTATGTGGCAGACCGCGTACATACCTTTGGTACCGCTTTTCTTGGGCTGACTATGGAGTGCACCCGCTGTCACGATCATAAATATGACCCCTTGACCCAGAAGGACTACTTCTCTCTCTCTGCCTTCTTTAACAACATCGATGAGGCAGGCTTGTACTCTTATTTTACTCAATCCGTCCCCACTCCGACCCTGGAACTCGGAGAGATCCCCAGCGATCAAAAAATAAGGGATGCAAAGACTCACCTAGCTGAAACCAGAGACTCCAATCTAACCAAAGAATCCTTCGACCAATGGAAGCAATCCGTTTCCTTAGAGAAACTTGGTCAATCCCGCTATTTTAAGTCTTCGACAGTTCCCATAAAGTCTCTTGATAACTGGTCAGTTCTCGAACTCAAGCCATCTTTGTGGCTAGACGCCAATGATGCCAATGCCTCCGGACCAGTGTGGCATGACTTGAGTGGCAACCATAATCACGCTAAGAGAACAGGATATACTCAACTTGTGGTTGACCAAAAAAGTGGTTTAAGGGCAATGCTTTACGAATCCAACCAGTCTTCATTTCATGAGTGGTCAGAATTATCTAATGCCAAGACTATTTTCTGGGCACTCAAGAAGACGAAAGGAAACAATGGTTCAATACTAACTCACCACTCTCTTCATCACTTTCATTCTGACGGTGATAGGTTTTGGCATCCTGTGCATGCTCACGACCATGTGTCAGCAGGCACCCTGCAAATCAATGGGAAAAGGAATCGTTCATTAAGCTATTATCCCGACTCATTGGCAATCATCAGCCTACAAACAACCGGACCGGTAACAGCAAGCAGACTGGGCAAGGATAGGAATCATCACAACCTAGGAGCAATTGTAGGAGAACTTCTCATTTTCGAAGAACATTTAGCTAACAAGGATCTACAACTGGTTGAGAATTATTTACTCCAGAAGTGGAAAGTTTCCAGACAAGAAAACACTTTCGGGTCGCCGATCGCTTATTTGTCCTTTGATGAAAAAAACGGCAACCAGTACCCAAATCTGGCAGACCTAAACCAATCGGCATCTACCAACGCAAATAACCTCGAAGTGGAAGGTAGATTCGGCAAGGGAATCAAATTTAGCGGGGATGATGCGCTGAGCTTCCCCAATGAGTTCGGAGATTTTCACCGTCACCAACCCTTCAGCTTCGCCTGCTGGATTAAACCGGAGCAGTTGCTTGAGCGCGGGGTGGTCCTTCGCAGATCCCAGGCCTGGACCGATGCGGCTAGCCGTGGTTATGAGCTGATTATCGAAAAGGGTCTACCCTCCTTTGCTCTTGTTCACTTCTGGCCGGGCAATGCCTTGCGTGTTCAGTCCACCCAAGTTCTTCCCGTAGGAGAATGGAGTCATTTTGCCGTCACCTATGATGGTTCGAGCGGGGCTGATGGAGTACGGCTCTATGAAAACGGCCTTCCTGCCAGCACCACCGTGATTCGGGATCAGTTAACCCGCGAGATTACCGGTGGAGGCAGCCCCTTTTTGGCCTTTGGGGAACGCATGCGGGACACTGGCTTTAAAAACGGACTCTTAGACGAATTCTATCTCTACGACCGAATTCTTGGAGAATCAGAGATCGCTGTACTTGCAGGGCTAAAGGAATGCCTGACGCAAGAAGATGAATACCTCGTATTTCTTCAAACTGCTCATCCACCTGCCATGAAAGCAGAGATTGCTTTGCTTAACGCCCGCAAGGCATATGGACAGACCAGGCAAAAGATTCCCGAAATTATGGTTATGCGGGAAATGCCCGGAAAACGAGAAACTCATATTTTGGATCGCGGGCTCTATTCTGAGCCAACGGAAGTGGTCGACCGCCAACCTCCGGAAGTTCTTCCGGTAATGAAGAAGGAATTTCCTCTCAATCGTTTAGGGTTGGCTCGCTGGCTGACCGAAGAAGATCACCCTCTCTTTGCCCGGGTAACGATCAACCGGTACTGGCAGATGATCTTTGGTAGGGGCCTTGTATCCACCAGTGAGGATTTTGGCAGCCAGGGGAAACCACCCTCCCATCCCGAGCTCTTGGACTGGCTGGCCCGGGACTTTATTGATTCAGGATGGAACCTCCATCATCTGCTCAAAAAGATGGTTCTCAGTGCCACCTACCGGCAAAGCAGTACGATCTCGACTCTGGCCAGAGAAAAGGATCCAGAAAACCTCCTGCTCGCTCGGGGGCCCTCCTACCGGTGGCCGGCAGAGATGATCCGTGACTCCGCCCTTGCCTACAGCGGATTGCTAAACCCTAGGGTGGGTGGGCCCAGCGTTCGTCCCTACGATCTTTCCGTCTCATTCAAGCCGTCAAGGACGGATCAGGCACCTGACATCTATCGCCGGAGCCTCTATACTCATTGGCAACGCACCGCCCCCTCGCCCATGATGATGGCTTTTGACTCCTCCAAGAAGGACGTATGCATGGTTCGTCGCGAGCGCACCGACTCCGCGGCCCAGAGCCTGGTGTTGCTCAACGGGCCCCAATTTGTGGAGGCATCTCGGGCAACTGCCCGCAATTTGATTCAAAAGCACGGAACCCAAGCGGATGTGCCCCTGTGCCGGGATGCCTTCAGGCAGCTTACCAGTCGACACCCTGAACCCGAAGAAGAGCGAGTAATTCTCAAACTACTGCAGGGACAGAAACAATTCTATTCGGATGACAATCAGACCCGGGACTTTCTCTCCGTCGGGCAGTTGAAGGTGGATACGAAAGATCCAACCTACCTCGCCGCAGTCACCAGTCTGGTTTCCACCCTGATGAATTTCGATGAGTCCATTTCCAAACGATAAGCTACTATGAATCCGTCATCCCTTTGTACTGGCCATGAATCTCCCCTCGGATTGAACCGGAGAAACTTTCTCAAGCGGTTCGGAGGAGGGTTGGGAGGACTGGCCCTGGCCAATATGCTCCACGCGGAATCTGGTGCCGGCCTCCATCACCCCGCCAAGGCCAAACGTATTATTTATCTCTTCCAATCGGGAGGTCCCTCCCAAATTGATCTCTTCGACTACAAGCCCAGGCTGATTCAAGAGAGCGGAAAGGAGCTTCCAGACTCTGTCCGCCGTGGTCAACGCTTAACCGGAATGTCAGGCAACCAGGCAAGCCTTCCCCTCGTAGGTTCACCCTTTGCCTTCTCCCAGCATGGCAAGAGTGGGCAATGGATCAGCGAACTGTTACCCCACACCGCCAAGATCGCCGACGAGATGTGTATCGTCAATTCGATGTATACTGAAGCGATTAACCACGGGCCAGGGGTCACTTTCATGCAGACCGGCTCGCAATTCCCAGGCCGTCCAAGCATGGGGGCTTGGCTATCCCACGGATTGGGCTCGATGAATGAAAACCTGCCCAGCTTCATAACCCTCGTTACTAAGAATAAAGGCGGGCAACCCTTGGTTTCCAGGCTTTGGGGAAGCGGATTTTTGCCAGGTAAGCATGCAGGCATTCGCTTCAGGGCGGACAAAGATGCCATCCTTTACCTCAATCGACCGGCAGGTGTGCCAATGGAAGGCAGAAGGCACATGCTCGATCATTTAAAGGAACTTCATCAGATACAACTCGAAACAACCGGAGACTCTGCTTTGGAGACCCGTATCGCCCAGTATGAGATGGGCTTCCGCATGCAGAGCTCCATCCCCGAAGTCACCGCCATCGATCAGGAACCTGAATCCACTTTTAAGTTGTACGGCGATGACGCCCGCACACCCGGCACCTTCGCCTCGAATTGCCTGCTGGCCCGTAGGCTGGCGGAAAAAGGGGTGCGATTTATTCAGCTCTATCACCCAGGTTGGGATCAGCACGGTGGCCTACCCAATGGAATTAAAACCCAATGCAAGGAAACGGACCAAGCCTCCTATGCCTTGGTCGCAGACCTCAAGCAAAGGGGCCTGCTTGAGGACACTCTTGTTATTTGGGGAGGTGAATTTGGCCGGACCAATTACTGCCAGGGGAAATTCAATAAAAACAACTTCGGAAGAGATCACCACCCCCGGAATTACTCCACCTGGTTTGCAGGAGGTGGAATCAAGCCGGGCATGACCTACGGCCAATCCGACGAATATTCCTACAATGTGGAAGAAGGGGGGGTGCATGTGCACGACTTCCACGCCACCCTCCTGCACCTACTCGGCATCGACCATGAGCGACTCACCTACAAATACCAAGGCAGATATTTCCGCCTGACCGATGTTCATGGGCATGTGGTAAAGCCGGTTATCGCTTAGGTATTGGCTCATATTTCAGGCTTTCACC
>CAYSOI010000353.1:0-4930 GCA_964432425.1 uncultured Opitutales bacterium
GTTGCACCATTTTCGTCGGCATTTTCTTGGGCCACGCTGGTAAGCTATCCAAATCCCCAACTGGATGAAGCGGTTCATCACCAATTACATCTGGTGCTGCCAGAAGCAGCATAAGCATTGGGAAAAACATGAGATGCGGCCAGTTCCTGAAATTCTTTTTAAATTCCATATGGAGCAGGCTGAAGTTTGCTGGTTACATCATCAACCTCTAATCGGGGATGTCGAAAGGACGGGGCTTTCTATGATTGTTCCACCCGGAAAGTGGATAAAATCAGCAGGCAAGATACCGAATTTCATGAAATTCGGCATTAGAGATCTTGATTTTCATCAAAAACCCTCCATTGTTGAATAGATGAAAAGGATTCAAAGACGGCTGGATTTGGGCGATGTACTCAAGAGGAAGACGTGCTTTCTATTTGGGCCGCGTCAGGTTGGGAAAACTTTTTTGATTCGGGAAACTCTTCCACAGTATCGTTGTTACAATCTTCTCCGAACCGATTTGTACCGAGAGTTGAGTGCCAATCCGGAAAGGTTGCGGCAAGAAGTGCAGCCTAATGATGAAATCATAATCATAGATGAGATCCAGAAGTTGCCTGTGCTACTGGATGAAGTTCAATTGTTGATTGAGGAACGGGGGATCCGCTTTTTGCTGACGGGTTCCAGTGCTCGGAAATTACATGCGAAAGGTACGAACTTGCTTGGTGGACGGGCACGTTCACGTCGTTTGCATCCCTTGAGTGCAGTAGAGTTACAAGATCAGTTTGATTTGAAACGAGCTTTGTCCCGCGGTTTGTTACCTTCCATTTACTTTTCAGACGAACCCCATGAAGATCTGCAAGCCTACGTTGGAGACTACCTGAAGGAGGAAGTGGCAGGAGAGGCCTTGGTTCGGAATGTACCCGCCTTCAGTCGTTTTCTTGCCATCGCAGGGCAATGCCATGGCACCATGGTCAACTATGCCGCCGTCGCCAGTGATGCACAGATGCCTGCTGCCACTGTTCGAAGTTATTTTGAGATCCTTGAAGACACCTTGATTGGTTGGCGGTTGCCGGCATGGAGAAAGACCATCAAACGGAAGGCAACTGCAACAGATAAATTCTATTTGTTTGATAACGGTGTGGCCCATCAACTTCAGGGACGTCGGAATTTGGCTCCACGATCACCTGAGTTCGGAGAGGCATTTGAAAGTTGGGTGGGGCATGAGTTGCGATGCTACACGGATTATGTCGAACCATTGGACCTCTGTTATTGGCGGTCATTATCGAATTTTGAAGTGGATTTCATTCTGGGAGACCGTGTTGCCATTGAGGTGAAGGCGAAACATAATGTAGGTACCCGTGACCTTCGGGGAATTCGTGCCCTGCAAGAGGAGAACCTGTTAGAACGTTATTGCGTGGTTTGTCTTGAAGAACGCCAACGAAGTGTGGATGGAGTCGATATTTTGCCTTATCGGCAATTTCTGGAGCAGTTGTGGAGTGGGAAGTTGGTCCAGTAAGATAGATACTGTAGCTATCGGAAGAATCTTTCAGACCGTCCAAAGTGCGACACGCATTACAAGCGATCCGATCGGTTCTTGACTCCTTTTCATGTTCGACACAAATCCGGTCAGTTTGTACCGGGATGGTCATTATTCTTTCAGTTCACTCACCCTTATCGAGAAAATATCATGTTTAGAAATCTTATCCTTTTCCTCCTTGTGGCTGTTGGAATGGCCCATGCGAAACCCACCAATGTCGTCCTGATCATGGCGGATGATATGGGCTATGAGGCTTTGTCGGTCAATGGGAGTGAATCCTGCAAATCGCCGAACCTGGATAAGTTGGCAGCCGAGGGCATTCGATTCACCAATGGGTTTTCCAATCCAATCTGCACACCTTCCCGAGTGAAGATCATGACGGGTCAGTACAACGTACGGAACTACGTGAAGTTTGGCATGCTTGACCGTGGCCAGACCACCTTTGCACACCAACTCAAAGCGGCTGGCTACAAGACTTGTATCGCAGGTAAGTGGCAACTGGGCCGGGACAAGGATTCGCCGCAGCATTTTGGTTTCGAAAAATCCTGTCTCTGGCAACATACCCGCAGTGGACGATCCCAGCAGGATGGTAAGCGAATTGACCGCCGTTTTGTAAACCCTCAGTTGGAATTCAATGGCGTGGAAAAGGACTTTACCAATGGCGAATATGGTCCGCAGGTCTGCACCGACTTCATTTGCGACTTCATCGATGAGAATAAGAAAAACCCGTTCATGGTTTACTACCCGATGATCCTGACGCATTGCCCATTTGACCCAACTCCGGATTCCACCGACTGGGACCCCAAACGTCTCGGTTCCACCACTTACAAAGGCGATAAGAATGATCCGCAACGGCACTTCGTCGACATGGTGGCCTATGCGGACAAGGCTGTCGGGCAAATTGTGGCACAGTTGGAGAAGTCTGGAGTTCGTGACAACACCCTCCTGATTTTCACTGGCGACAATGGTACCGATAAGCCGATTGTGACTCCATGGAATGGCCGGAAAGTGGTCGGAGGAAAAGGTACGGTAACTGACGAAGGTACAAGAGTCCCGCTCATTGCAAGTTGGCCGGGAGGCATTAAGAATGTTGGCCGGATCGTTGATGATCTCGTCGAGTTCTGTGACATGATGCCCACGATCTGCGAAGTCACCGGAGCCGACCTTCCGAAAAACTATCCTGGCGATGGTTCCAGCATCGTTCCTGTTCTTCAGGACAACTCCTGTGAACGCAAGAAGGACAATATCTACATCTGGTATCGTGGCCAGGTCATGGTTCGCGATAAGGAATATTCACTGGTCGCCAAAACCGATGGAAGCAACGCCAAGCTGACCCGCTACAAAGACCAATTCGATGGCAAGGTTCTGGAGGATTCAGAACTTTCCGAAGCCGAACGTGCCCTCAAGGAAAAGTACGAAGGCATCCTTGCGACAATGGCCAAGACCCGCCTCACAGGTGTCAGTAAAGCAGAGAAACCCCAGAAGAAAAAGAAGAAGGGCAAGAAGTGAATTTTGCTCTACCAGATTGGCTGCTTGCCATGTGTCAGGTTGGTTAAATATGGTTACTACTAAATCATTTTCATTTTACAGCAAATTAGTCGTACTCTATAAAGTTTGTCCTCTATCAATATCTGAAATTCCCATGGCAACCAAGAGAACATCCCCAGCTAAAAGATCTTCCCCGACCAGAAAGGTACTTTCTGCACATAAAAGGGGTACAGTATCAAGAGCCACAGCTAAAAGGGCAGTTAGGAAAGCTATTACAGCCCGCACCCGCTCAGGTAATACAAAGTAAGGTGATTTCTGACGAATACGCGAAGTCTGTCTTCATCAACTGTCCTTTCGATAAAGACTTCGACCCATTCCTGGACGCGATTGCTTTCGCAATCTTTGACTGTGGGTTTAAACCACGCTGTGCCCGTGAGGAAGATGACTCTGGAAATGTTAGAATCGAGAAGATCCATATGCTAATTGCAGAGTGCAAATTTGGCGTGCATGACATCTCCCGCACAGAATTAGATAGCGACAATAAATTACCCAGATTCAACATGCCTTTGGAACTTGGTGTGTTCCTCGGAGCTAAGAGGTTTGGTGACAAACATCAAAAGAACAAAAACTGTTTGATCATCGACAAGGAGCAATATCGTTACCAAAAATTTATTTCAGACATATCAGGGCAGGATATTCGTTCTCATGATGGAGAGCCCGAAAAGGCAATCAGCGTCATTCGAGATTGGTTAAATAGTGCATCAGGCCGGCGAACCATTCCCGGAGGAAGAGATATTACACGTCGTTACCGATCATTTAGGCAAGATTTGCCAGAAATCTGCAAAAATGCTCGGCTTGAGTTAGATGAAATGACCTTCAATGACTTTGCCGTCTTTGCCTCCGATTGGTTGCAGGAGATTGGATCAGATGCGAAATAAGAAGTCCCCAAAAATGGAGCCTGTGATATATCGAAAAGCGATAATAATATTTGTTGAGACAGGGTGGTTATCTTTGGTGCGTTGAAGATGTGTGCTCTACAATTGTTAAAGCTTGTATTACTTCGCTTCCGCCCAGGGAAGCAGGGACAAGTCTGAGCAAAATGGCGAGGCGGGGAGGCCTGCCAAGTTGTAGAGATTGGCTTTTTCCGGGTTGCCTTCGCAGGCGTAGCGAACGGCGACAGGTTTGGGGACGGAGGGGCTGTGTACGAGGATCGTTTTACCATCAATCTTGGCTTCTGCAGGATGCCATTTGCCATTGCCGTCGTTGAGCTCGAAATGGGCGAGGGGTGAGTTGCATTGTTTGACCGGGGCATTCAGGCCTTCTTTGGTGGCGACCATTAAGCCTTTGCCAACATGGTCGAAGCTGACGCGAATTTGGTTTCCTTCGATCTTGGCGGAGGAAAAGAGAGGGCCGCTGAAGGGTATGGATTGGCCGTAGGTTTTGGCGAGAGCCCAATTGGCGAGGCGATGGCCGACATCGAGTTTGTTAGCGGGGTGGATATCCGAATCCTTGAGATCGATGGTCACGGCCATTCCGGTGTTGGGAATGTTAAGACTGAGACGTTGTTCCTCCCGCAGACGTATCCAACCAAATGAGGAGTCTCGGTAGGAGGGGAGTTGCACAAAGTAAAAGGGGAGTTCCGGCTGGTTCCAAACCGTTCGCCAGCCTTCGACAAGGGCTCGGGTCTTGTGGCGGTAGTTTCTGGGATCTTCACCATTTCCAGCGTTGGATTCTCCCTGATACCAAATGACGCCTTTCAGTGCATAAGGTGCAATGGGGGCGACTCGGGCATTGAAGATTCGACCAGGCATTCCGGCGGTATTGCGGATGATGACTCCACCTTTGATCTGCTTGAGCTTTTCAAGCTGGTTGGCTTTGGACAGTTCAAGAATTGGTTTCAGGACGGGACTCTTTGCAAACTCCACT
>CAYSOI010000354.1:0-4909 GCA_964432425.1 uncultured Opitutales bacterium
TCTTGATTTCGCCGGTCCACACATCCATCAACTTCATGGCGTTGATGGTTTGCTGAACATATTGAGTAGGGGACATATCCAGCATCAACACCCCAACCAGATAACCTCCGAAAATACCGATAAGATTCGCATACATGCTCAACAAAGGCATGAGGACGACCAAGGCAATCAACCGTGGCAGCACCAGGAAATCAACTGGCTGAATCCCCATGGTTCGAAAGGCGTCAATTTCCTCAGAAACCTTCATATTTCCCAAGTGTGCGGCAAAACTGGCTCCCGTTCGACCCGTCATGACAATTGCCGTCATGAGAGCCCCCATTTCCCGCACCATTGCCAACCCCACCAGGTCTGCGACATAAATACCTGCTCCAAACTTTTGCAGTTGAACAGCACCGACAAACGCCATCGTTAAACCAGTCAGCAAACTGATCAGGCTCACAATGGGCAACGCTCCGCAACTGCACTGGTACAGGACTTGTGCAAAATCGACCCAACGAAAAACTTTCTTCCCCCGAAACATCCTGGCAAAACCCAGAACGACTTCTCCCGCAAAGGAAAGGAACACGCACATGCCGTTAAAGATTTCATGGGCATCAGAAGCCAGGCGTTGTATCGTATTTCTGGTGTCGATCTTCGAGCCAGTGTCTTTTTCGGGAACAGCTCGGGTCAGTTGCAGCAGTTTTGCGATACCATTTGGCACTCCTTTTTCTTCAATCTGCAATCCTCGTTCACTTGCTTCCGTATAACACTCCTGCAAGTAAATCATCAAACCAGTGTCCCATTGCCCCAATTTTGCAAAAGTAAGTCGGAGTTTGCCCCCCGTCTCTAGCTCTGAGAACCCCGACAAAACCTCCTGTATATCGGGACGGTGTCCCCGCAGTAACCAATCCCCTGAAAATTCAAGATTCACAGCACCCCCATCCTCACTCTTCTGAAAAACTACCTTTGCTGCCCCCGCTTCCTCTTGCATAATTTCGGATGTCGCCTTTGAAATGTAGTATGAATATTGAGATGGTTCGTGCCGCACAAAACAATTTGACGGAATTCCTGCATTGGAACGACAGAACCCCCATCCGTCAAACCACTTGAACAACAAGAATTGTGCCCGCATTTTCACAAGACCAGCTAACCGGTGTTCTGGAAAGAATCCTTTTTCAGAATGAAGAAAACGAATATTGTGTAGGAGAATTATCACCTTCGGATGGAGCCCCCACCGTGACCATTACGGGGAAACTACCCGGTGTTCAATGCGGCGAAACCCTGGAACTACAAGGAACCTGGGAACACCATTCCAAGTTTGGCCAGCAATTCAAAATCGCCTCCTATTCCTCCAAACTGCCTTCCACAGTCCATGGAATCAGAAAATATTTATCCTCAGGAATGGTGGAAGGCATCGGAAAAGTTTACGCCCATAAAATCGTCGATCATTTTGGAGAAGACACCCTGGATGTTATCTCCCATTTTTCCGCAAAACTTCGCGATGTTCCTGGCATTGGAACCAAACGTGCCAAACAAATCAAGAAAGCCTGGGAAGACCAAAAGGCACTGCGGGACGTCATGATGTTTCTCCAAACCTACGGCGTGGGAACCGCCCAATGTGTCCGGCTGGTTAAAAAATATGGAGAACAAACACAGGAAATTATCCAAACCCACCCATATCGCCTGGCCCGGGAAGTGGATGGCATCGGATTTCTTACCGCCGATAAAATTGCCCTGAATCTTGGCTTTCCCAACGAAGGTTCGGACAGATTGGATGCAGGCATCCTCCATGCGTTGCACACACTGGAAGGAGATGGGCACACCTGCGTTACGATTCCGGATCTGATTCAGGCTTCCATTGAACTCCTCAAGACAAAGCCCGACACCATTCAACGCCGAATTCAACACCTGATAAAGGTTGAAGTCCTGTATTCGCCACCACCAGGCAACCAACTGGTGCAATCCACTTCACTTTATCGTTTCGAATTAAAAATTGCCGAAGCCTTTCATCGCCTTCATTCCGGCCATAGCAACCTTCCGCCCATCAAGGTCGCCCTCGCTGTGGAATGGGCTCAGGATAAAGCAGGCTTTCAGTTCGCTCCCCAACAAGCCGAAGCCCTCCGAATGGCATTGCAGAACAATATTTGCATTCTCACCGGTGGCCCAGGAACAGGAAAAACGACAATCCTCCAGGCACTGGTTAGCATTTTACGGGCAAAGAAAACCCGAATACTCCTCGGGTCACCAACTGGACGAGCCGCACAAAGACTGTCTCAAAGTGCAAAATACCCAGCCCACACACTTCACCGGATTCTCAAATATGAACCAGCAGAGAACTCATTTTATCACAATTCGGAACGACCCCTGAATTGTGATTATTTTATCGTGGACGAAGCCAGCATGCTCGACACCCGGCTGGGTGCAGCACTCTTCAGCGCATTGGCACAAGGCACCCATCTACTCTTGGTCGGAGATATTGATCAACTCCCCTCTGTTGGTCCCGGCAATCTCCTCAAGGACCTGATCGAGACTCAGCATGCTGCCGTTACCCGCCTTGACACCATCTTCCGCCAAAGCAGTGACAGTACCATCGTGACGACGGCTCACAGCATCCTCTCTGGCAGCATTCACCTACCGGAACCTGGAGTTCAACCCGTAGGTCATGACATTCATTATTTACAAGTCGATGATCCTCAGAACTGCATCGACCAAATTGTCGAACTCTGCACCAAAACCTTGCCCTCCAGAGGTTACAACCCGACCACGGAAGTACAAGTCCTGGCTCCCATGCACAAAGGCATTGCCGGCATCCACAACCTGAATTCCATTTTGCAAACCGCCCTCAACCCCAAAGCCAGAAATGCCCGGCAATCCAACCAGATCTTCCATCCTGGCGACAAAGTCATCCAACTCCGAAACAACTACGATAAAAACCTCTTCAACGGAGACGTCGGCTACATTCAGGCTGTAGATCCCGAAACCGGGGAGTTTGAAGCCAAGTTTAATGAAGAAATACAACATTTTGAGAAATCCGAAAGCTCCGACATGACCTTGGCCTATGCCATTTCCATCCACAAAAGCCAGGGAAGTGAGTACCCCGTAGTGCTTCTGCCGATCATGAAGCAACACTTTATGATGCTCCAGCGGAACCTGATTTACACAGGAGTCACCCGCGGGAAAAAAGAAGTTTTTCTCATCGGACAACCCGAAGCCTACGCCATCGCTGTCAGGAATTCCAAAAGCCTGATTCGCAAGACCCATCTCAAAGAAAAGATTCATTCTACTGACACAATTCATTCGCCGCAAAAATGATGAGTCGGTTGGTTTGTGTTACAGATTTCTAAGATGTTTCTCGGAAACGTGCTTTTTCGCTGGCAAAATTTTCAGAATCTCGTTTTAAGTAAGTGGTTTTGATGATGAGCAATAATGTAGGGCGCCACAGCATCCCGATGACTCTTGGACAACTGACTCGATTAATCCTTCTACCTGTACTCGTACTTGCACACGTACAGGTGCATTCGCAATGGCAACACTGGAAGTTTGTAGAAACCAGTGAAACCAATGGTGTGCCGAATTTGCCCGCTGGCATGAAAAACCCAAGCATGGCCATGGATTCACAAGGCAATCTCTACACCGCCTATTTCTTGGAGCTACTATCTGTTCCGACCGATCCGGACTCACCCAAGAAGCAGACACTGCACTGGGTAAAATTCAGTAAAGATGTGTGGAAGGAAATTCGGGTAACCCTGGCACAGGAGGAGATTACCAACCCACAGGTGGCTGTAGATTCTGAAGGCAATGCCTACATCTTCTACCTGTTTAATGGGCTTGTGGAGTACGCAGTATGGAACGAAGACCGCGAAACCTTCGATCCAACCAGAACAAAAATTCAAACCTCCGAATATACCGCAGATGTCTTCTATGATGCCGCACAGCAGAAAACCATTCCGCACATCACCTACATAAACCAGAGCGGTCATGTCATGCACGACTTTCAGGATGGAACCTCATCGGTAACCGTGGCTGGAGCCAGTACCTATTCCTCACTGACACTGGCGTTGGACAGTCTCGGAAAGCCACACATTTTTTACCACGATACAGGCACTGCCAAAAGCTTCCACTACGCAGAGTGGAATGGGGCTACCTTTACTGCCACACAACAAGCCTCACCTAACGAAGCTGGGCAGTACAGCGATGCTGTTTTCGACTCAGTCGACAACCTTCACCTCTGTTACTATGATTCAAACCTCCTCGAATTAAGGTACGCCGTAAAAAGTAGTTCAACCGGAAGTTGGGCCGCCGCAGAGACCGTAGACAATAACTGGGAAAATGGCGGATTGAATTCGATCTCCGTAGATTCCAGTGGCAGAGTTCACCTCTCCTATGTAGGCTTCTACGGATTCAACTTTAAATACGCTACCAACAAAACAGGTGTATGGGTAACCGAAACATTGGAAGGTTCTCAAAGCCAGAATTTCTACAAAGGCACAACCATCGAAGTCGATGCCGCCGGAAGGCTTCATATCCTTACGTTCATGAACGATAAGGAATACATTCAGTATTGGGCTGACTCCGATTCCAAAGTCCCCCTCGTGGATACTGACTTTGACGGTATTCCGGATTTTGATGAACGAGAGCTCGAAACCGACCCTTACTCTCCAGATACAGACTGGGATGGTCTCACCGATGGTGAAGAGGCCATACTCGGCACCGACCCGCATCAGATTGACACGGACCGCGACGGAGTCACCGATGCGAGAGAAGAAAAACTTTCCCTCGACCCGCTGGTTCACAATACCAACGAAGAAATCTACACTGCCTTTGCAATCAAACATGGGTTTGAATCCGGTGAACCTTTAGGGATCACTACCCCCTACACCTCTGGTTGGTTTTATACGGAAGATATGGGCTGGGTCTACACAGACTCTGG
>CAYSOI010000355.1:0-2675 GCA_964432425.1 uncultured Opitutales bacterium
TCTGTGTTTTACTATTTGCCGGTTGTGAAACCATTCATGTTGATCACACCAAGTCATCGATAAACAAGGAGCAGTACATCCTTGAGTACAAGCGCCAACCTCCAGAGAAGGAACGCACTGGGTTCTATTCCAAAGGGAAAGATTTATCAGTGCTTGTGGAGAAAACTGTCTTTCCGGAACGGAAGGAGAATGAGTATGAATACACAGAGCAGCGGGTCACCTTTCATATCAAAAATCACACAGACAAGCTCCTGATTCTCGATTTGCAGGGAGGCGATATCCAGACCACCAGTTCCGTCACTTCAGACAGCAATTATGACAACCTTGGCAATCACGAGCCCATTCAGAAGATTGACTATGAAACTGGCTTATTTGCCCTTCATCCTACCACTACTGACGATAGTTTTCCTCACATCTGGAAAATTCTCTGAAATCAGGAATCTTTTGTCTCCGATAATCCTTTGATCAAGCTGGTGTGCTTTGACAATTCCTGTGCCCTGATGGTCTTTCATTTAAAATACCGGGAAGCTCACACTTCGGAGTGGTTTGAGGAATACTTTGATATCCCCATCTCTACCGGCCAGAACTGGTACTATTGGAAGAAGATGTTTACCGAGAAATATGGGGCAGAGGTGTTAAGACTGGAGCTGTAAAGTATTTAGGTAGCCTCTGGCAACCCTGGGCTCAGCAAAAGAAGCATGGAGTTTCTTTGTCTATTCTGGACAGCCTTATTGTCTCAACAGCTAAAGTTTACCAGTTGGTACTTGTTACTCGTAATTACTCAGATTTTCCTGACGTTTCTGTTCTGAACCCCTGGGATTAACACTCAGTTGGATCCACCAATTGATTTCGCCGGGTGGAGTGGGTATTGTGTAAGGGCATTCCCAACCCTAATAGCTATGAAACCAAGACCCATTCCCATGGGACGCCTGTGTTTATCGGGCGTCCTTTGTATCCATCTGCTTAGCTCATCCAGAAGCTTTGCATCACAACCAGAAGTCACTCCCAATCCAGCGGTCGCTGTAGAGCAGATTCGACAGAGAGCGCTGGAGCATATGTTGAAATTTTATAATGAGAAGCTGGAGGACCCGGAAGCTTTTCACAAGATGACCAGAGAGGAGTGTTGGCGTTTTCCGGAAGGTGCTGTCTATCCGTATGTGATGCCAGCTCTTGGATACGTCAATCTAATCATTGATGGTAAGATTGAAAAGGAAGAAGCTGTACCGAAGATCAGGGCACTTCTGGAGATGGCGCTGATTGATGTCGGTCGGGTCATTCGTGTTCCCAATGGAGATTATCTTCAGCTTAACGATTATCGAGACTTGGCGTCGTTTGTCTCGGTCTTGAATCTGGGGCTATCCGCCTATTCTCTGGTTTCAGATGATGGTCATTTCAAGGCGATCAATGATCACCTCTCGTTGATCTTTCTGACTTCCATGGAACGCTCAGGTGGTAAGTCGCTGCAATCCTGGCCCAATGTGATTTGGCACATGGATACCACTTCAGCTCTGGCCTCTCTCGATCTCTGGAAAGCTCCGAAGTATAGGGCGAGAGTCAAGCTCATCACCCAAAGGCATTTTCACTGGAGGAAACAGAATGAAACGTTGCGAAGTGGTTTAACCCGAGCAGGTGATCGTGAGAACAATAGCCGGGGTTGCGACCTATCCTATCAACTCTGCTTTCTACCCTCTCTGGACCCTCAATATTCCAAAGAAATCTACCAGGCCTATTGCCAGAATCATTGGATGGATTATCGCTTCCTTTTTGGTTTTACAGAGTGGCCGGTCGGGACTGCAAAGCCCGGTCTGGGAGACTTTGATTCAGGTCCTGTTTTCATGCAGATTGGCGGCACGGCAAGTGGCATGGGCATTGCCGCCGCCAAAGCCAATGGAGATCCAGTGAGATATGAGCGGCTAATCCGTGAGTTGAGTATGATCTGTCTCTTCATACGTTCCGCTCCTGAGTCACAATTGGGACGTGAAATGCTCAAATGGATGCAGCAATTTGTCTCCAAAGGCATCGGCCCGGAGTACTACACGGGTTTCCTTTATGGAGACGCCTTTCTGTTCTATACCCTGTCCTGGACGCCTTATCCCAAGGGGAATGTTTTGACAGACTAGCAGAAGGCACATTTCTTCATTCAGTTATATGAAGAGGGATTCAGCGTACCTTAATTGTCGATTTCCAGACAGGGAGAAATTCCTTATGCTCCTCAAGTGGTTGATGATCAGCTTCTGTTGTATTCCTGCTTTGTCTCATGGACAGGGCTGGCATGGAGATCTGGATATGTCAGTAGGTATGACCGCAGGAGGATATCGAGCCAAACAGCCCGAGGTGCAAGGGGCCGAATTGGGAGCGTTCTTCTACACAGAAGAGTACCTTTCGCTCAACGGCAGCTTGGTCATTTTAGGACATGAACACCTGGATGATTTACTGGCAGGCTTGTCCTTCAGCATCCGTGCAGAATATCCGGGAAGAATCTCCCCTTTTGTGGGCGTTGGAGCCTTCGGGGGATATAACCGAATCTTTGAACCGGCATTTTGGGATGGGATTGATAACAATGGTAATGGATTTGTGGATGAAATGGGGGAACGCAAGAAGGTGGTTCACGAGATGATGGGAACCATTTACCCGGAAGTTGGTGTCCATCTCTGGCTCAACAAAAAGTTTCGTCT
>CAYSOI010000355.1:2775-4900 GCA_964432425.1 uncultured Opitutales bacterium
AGAACACAGACCGTGCAGGAGCGGATGTCATGAAGTTTGGGGATCAGCTCCACTCCGCTCATGTTGGGCATTTGCACATCGCTCAGGACAACGCTGAACGGACCTTTCTTCTCAAAAACCTCAACGGCTTCCTGTCCACTTCGGGCCGTGTGAACTTCGTAGTGTTTCGACAGAAACAGCTTCATGAAATTCACCACCGCTTCCTCATCATCTACGCAAAGAACTTTTTGTTTCATATTGGAATCATCAGGGAGCAAGCCACTTAAGGGAATGCCGCAAAAAGGAGCAGCCTTTCTGTGAATTTTCCAATTGGATGCAATCTTAAAACTGAATGCAGTGAATGGGACGCCAGAGCCGTGTAAGGTAAGTCCTTGCCCGAACCGATACCTGCATAGCAGGCTGTACAGGGGAAAGCGGCAGCAGGCTTCCGCAGTCCAAAGTGCTTCGCACAACTTAACGACTTGGAGATACCATCCTGGGAATACTGCAAGGCTGCTGACTTGCTATCCAGGGTTCAGTTTTGCTACACCCATTCTGTGACCAGAAAAACTGATCACGAAGATTTCCTATCGAGATCAACTTGGGCTATTGTACAAAAATGCTCAAGTTCATGAAGTTCACGGTCTGTTTGTTTCTCTCCCTTTGTTTCATCGCCCAAGCTTCCGAACCGATTGTTCCCAAGAAGGTCATTCGGCCTTTTGAAACCGGAGATTTGTCCAAGTTTGACACCTGGCTGAAGGAAACAGGGCATAAGGATCCCGACAAGGTGTTCAGTCTGAAGGATGGGGTGCTGCATGTGACCGGTTATGGTGCAGGTTATGTTGCCACCAAACAATCCTACAAGGACTACCACTTGAAGCTGGAATACAAGTGGGGAAAGAAAACCAATGGCGGCAAATACGTCCGCAACTCCGGTATCCTGCTGCATGGAAATGGCGATCACGGAGCTTCCCGAGGTGTTTGGATGAGTTCCCTTGAGGTCCAGTTGGCTCAAGGTTGCGAAGGGGATTTTATTGTCATTCGCGGGAAAGGTGGCCCGAAAGTGGACATCACATGCAAAACCCGAATTGCTGAGGATAAACGCACTCGTTGGGATCCAAATGGCAAACCTACCCGCTACTCCGGCAGACAATTCTGGTGGAACAATCATCAACCCTTTTTCAAGGAGCTTCTGGACACTAAGGGCAAAGATGATGTGGCCAGTCCATTGGATGAATGGACCAAGGTTGAGTGTGTCTGCAAAGGCGATGTGGTCAGCATCTTTATCAACGGAGTGAAGGTAAATGAAGCCTATGATGTCTTCCCGCAAAGTGGAAAAATTCTTCTCCAGAACGAAACTCACGAAGTGTACTTCCGAAACTTTGAAATTCATCCTTTGAAAAAGACCAAATGAACACCTCCAATCGCCGAAACTTTTTGAAACATTCTGCCGCAACTGCTGCGGTCATTCCTGTGGTGGCTCATGCGGCCAAAAACGAAACCATCCGGGTGGGGTTGATTGGTTGCGGAGGTCGTGGAACGGGGGCTGCATCACAAGCTCTTCAGGCTGATCCAAATGTGAAGCTGGTCGCCATGGGAGACATGTTTCAGGATCGTTTGGACAAGAGTTTGAAATCGCTCAATGCGGTACCGGAAGTTGATGGCAAAGTGGATGTGCCGAAGGACCGACAGTTTGTTGGTTGGGATGCCTATGAAAAGGTGCTTAAGGCGGGTGTCGACAGTGTCATCCTGACTACCCCACCCCATTTTCGTCCGGCCCACATTCGTGCCGCGATTGATATGGGCAAGCATGTCTTTGCGGAAAAGCCTGTGGCGGTGGATGCTCCGGGAGTTCGGTCTGTTCTTGAAACCTGTGAGATGGCCAGGAAGAAAGGCCTCAGTGTGGTAAGTGGTTTATGTCTTCGATATGGCTACGCATTTCAGGAGATTATGAAACGAATCCACGGTGGCGAAATCGGAGCTGTGCACACACTTTATGCCAACGACTATCGAGGTGGAATCTGGTACAAGGAACGTCAACCTGACTGGACGGATATGCATTATCACATGCGAAACTGGTACTACTACACCTGGCTTTCCGGAGACTTCAATGTGGAGCAACATGTCCACTATCTCGACATCTGTG
>CAYSOI010000356.1:0-4889 GCA_964432425.1 uncultured Opitutales bacterium
GGGAGGATAGAGAGAGTCAATCGTTGTACGCGGCAATTGTGCCGAGAGTGAGGAGACCAGGAAGGTGAGGGAAGTGAAGGTGAATACTGAGCTGAGTTTCATAGTGTAGCCGGGGATTGGCAGGATGGATTATGAGAAAAGTTCTTTGATTGGATCGCCATAGGGCAAGACTGGTACAGGGCGTCCGGAGTAGTCATGGTAGGCTTTATGCGTATCAATACCAAGGTGGCGATAAAGTGTGGCCAGGACATCTTGTGGGCGAAGTGGACGTTCCCGAGGTTCAGCACCTTTGGAATCCGATTCACCGATGACACGACCTCCCTGAATTCCACCTCCGGAAATGGATGCTGAGAATACGTTTGGATAGTGGTCACGACCGCCCGTTTTGTTGACACGTGGAGTTCGTCCAAATTCTCCCCAGGCAACGACCATGACATCATCCATCATGCCACGTTCTTGCAGGTCTTGAAGAAGTGCGGGATAAGCAATGTCCCACCGCGGCAGGAAGCCGTCACGCATAGTCTCATAGCCTTTCACATGAGTATCCCACCAGCGGAGGTCTACTGTTACAATTCGTACACCAGCTTCGACAAGACGTCGGGCTAGAAGAATTCGCTGATTCCACGCAGGAACACCACAACGGTCAGGAGTCGGTGCCTGGTAAGCAGGCATAAAACCGTAACGTTGGCGAATGTGGTCGGGTTCGGCGTCGAGATCAAATGCATCTCTGGCTTTGGGACTGGTCAGAATGTCGAAGGCTTGCTGGGTGAATTCATCCGCAGCTTCAATCTTTTCGGAGATATCCAGCTGGTGACGTAGGCCATCAAAATTCGCCAGGAGGGACTTCCGGTCCGCCAGCCTGTTGAAGGAAAGGCTGTCACTGAGTTCAAAGTTCGGAATCTTGAATGGGCCTTCACTGGCCGGATCTGCCAAGGTTTCAAACGGACCATACTTCTTACCCAGGTAGGCCGGATCCACTCCTGGCAAACGACGTGGAATCATTACGTAGGCAGGCAGGTCCCGATTCATGTGCTGTTGCTGTTCAGCAACAATGGAACCAAAGCTGGGATGGATGTTGACACCAGGATTTCCTTTTTGCGGAGGATAGCCGGTAAACATGATCTGATCGCCTGCAGAGTGTCCGGCATCGGTGTGGTGCAGGCTTCGGAGAATGGCGAATTTATCAATGTGCTTCGCACAATTCGGGAGCAGGTCACAAATGTGAATGCCGGGGACTTTTGTCGGCATGGAACCAAAGGCCCCTCGGTATTCCTGTGGGGCATCCGGTTTGGGGTCATAAGTCTCATGCTGACTTGGCCCACCCCGTTGCCACAAAATGATGACCGACTTGTTCTTGTACTGGCTGGGATTGGAGGAGGAGGCCGCTTGCAAACGCAGAATGTCAGAAAGGCTCAATCCTGTCATTCCCAGAGCCCCCGCCTTGAGGAAATGGCGGCGGTTGAAGGATGGGTCGTACCTTAGAGAACTCATTGCGATTCCATTGAACACAGATTTCTGCACTTCCTTGTATTTAATAAAAAAGTGCGGAATTCATCGTCACCCTTTCTATGAATCAGTGGTTAAAGAGGAACTCCTTGGTATTGAACAGAGCCCAAACAATGTCTTCGTAGGACTGGCCGATATCCGCATCTTTCTCTTCACCTTTATCATTTTTGATCTTCCGGTGGATGTACTCCGTTGCCAGGCTCACTTCATTGGAGTGCGGTTGGCGGGAGAAGGCACGCAGGTAGAGTTCTTTAATTTTTTCCGGGTGTTCTCTGTCCTTTTCTCCGGCAAGTTTCCGAGCTCGACCAGAACCACTTTGCAGCTTGGCCTGAATGTCCTTTGAGTTGAGCAGGTGCAGGCTTTGGGCCAGGGAGGCATCGGAAGAACGTTCGCATTCACATGCACTGGCTGAATCAGGACGTCCAAATACAGAGAGGAAGTACACGCTGGAGTTCCAGCTGTTATCCGGAAGTTGTAGTGCCCGTGTGCCAACTGGGAGGTCCTTGAAGTTGCTCTTGGAGCCAGTCAGCTCGTCAATGGCATCATAGAGAATTTCAGCTTGGAGGCGTTTCGGATAGTAGCGGGAGTAATTCTGCTTGTCCTTGGAGTTGTGAGCATTGGGCTCCGCACTGAGTTGGTAGGTCTTGGATTGGCAAATGGTGCGAATCAGGTCCTTTAGATCAAAACCGGATTTGATGAAGTGCTGGGCAAGCCCTTCCAGAAGTTCCGGGTTGGTGGCCGGGTTGGTGGCCCGCATGTCGTCTTCCGGTTCCACCAAGGCACGGCTGAAGAAGTGCTTCCAGTAGCGGTTGACCAAGGTGTGAGCAAAGTACTCGTTGTCCTTGGCAGCCATCCAATTCACCAATGATTGGCGTGGGTCCTGATCCGGCGCAATTTCCTTAGGAATGGCTCCCAAGCCAGCGGGTTTCACAGGTTGATTGTTCTTTTTATTGGTGGCTTTGGCTTCCCCGCGTTTGTGGTAAACCATCTTTTCTCCGGGAAGTACGCCGGGTTTGGTTTGTACTTGAGAGAAGAATGCGGCCAGGGAGTAGTAGTCGTGCTGGCTCCACTTTTCAAATGGGTGGTGGTGACACTGGGCACACTGGATCCGGGTTCCAAGGAAGAGTTGGGCGGTATCTTCAAGTTGTTGCTGGGCGGTTTTGACTTCACGATACCAGGCCACCGGAGGATTGTGGGCCATATCTCCAGAAGCGGCAATGACCTGACGGGCGAAGAGGTCGTAAGGTAAGTTGCTGTTGAGGGCATGGCGAATCCAACGGTAGAATGCGTAGTTACCTCTTTTGTCGGCGTCCGCATTTCGTTTGTTGCGAAGAAGTGCGGACCATTTGTTGGCAAAATTGTCGGCGTATTCCGGGCTGTCGAGCAGGCGGTCAATTAGTTGGTCGCGTTTGTTTGGAGATTTGTCTTCAAGGAAGGCTGTGGCTTCTTTCAGAGTTGGGAGTCGACCCGCAATATCGATGGTGACACGACGAATAAAGGTGGCATCGGTTGCTTTTCCTGAGGGTGGCATTCCAACCTTTTTCAGTTTGGCAAAGACATGCTCATCAATGAAATTGCGAGGATCAGGAAGTTCCTCCACAGGGGCTCCCAAGGGAACGGTCGAACGGAACACAGCCACTTTGTCCTGATAGCGGATCATGACTGCGGCGTCTCCTGGCTGTTCAAAGGTGGTTACGTGTCCATTTTCGCCAACCTCAGCCACTTCCTTCTCATTGACCTCATATACTGAGGCACGGGAAACATCACGTGTGGAGCCATCAGAGTAGACCGCAGTCACAACAAGTTGCTGGTCGGACTTCATGTCCATGATGCGTTCGGTTGGGAAGACGACGATTTTCTCAAGAATTGGATCGTCAGGGCTTCCGTAGGGCATGCCTTGGCTGATCCAGTTGGCGATAGCCTGGTAGTCCAAAGTATCCTTCTTGATCTTGGCTCCACCACCATGAGGTTTTTCATTGGTTGCTTTCTGAAGCAGAAGGCTGTGTTCGGGGGAAGCTGGAAAGATTCTGCGTCCGCGTCCTTCGTAAACGATGTATTCGTAGTCTTCTGTGGGTTCGAAACCGAGGAGGGAGAGACGGAATCCATTTTGCCCGCCGGATTTACCGTGGCAACCTCCACCATTACAGCCGTACTTGGTGAAGATGGGTACAATCTCGTTGGGGAAGTTGATCTTACGCAGGGTCTCAAAGTCCTTCACTTCCAAGGGGAGTGTCGCCGTTTTCCCGCCAACCATGGCTGTGATGGTGCCTTTTCCGTTTCCGGTTGGGCGGATGAAACCTTCCTCATTGATCGTGGCGATATTCGCAGGTTCGATTCTGAACTTCGCATGATGGGTGAAGTCCTTCTTTCTCCCATCAGCCAATGTTCCGGTAAGGTTGATTTGCTGGGAGGCGCCTTTCCCCAATAGTTCGAGAGTCGGTGCATTTTCAATTGCACTGGCCCGGATTTCGAGATCCTGGGGAACAGGACTGATGTTGGCTTTTAGACCGCAAACCGCCAGGAGTGTGGCGATGATCACGGACAAGCCGATTTTCGCGGAGAGGGAATGTGTTTTCCTATATTTCATATTTTAAAGGTGCTGGGTTTTTCCTATATCAACTTGATGGGAAGGGTTACCCGACAAGTTCTTTGATGGGGCGGCAGCTGGAGTCGACGAGTGCGGTGGGGCGTCCTGCAAGGTCGAGGTAGCGAAGATTGGAGCTGTCAATGCCGCAGTTTTTGTAAAGAGTGGAGAAGACTTCACCGATACGAACCGGGCGTTCGGCGGGTTCACCACCATTGCGGTCAGAAGCACCGATGACTTGGCCGTTGTTCATGCCGCCTCCGGCCAAGTGTACAGACATGACTCGGGACCAGTGGTCGCGTCCTGCATTGTTATTGATTCGTGGGGTGCGGCCAAATTCTCCCCAGGTGATGATGGTTACGTCATCGAGCATGGAGCGTTCCTTCAGGTCCTGGATCAGGCTGCCAAGAGAGTTGTCGAGAGCAGGGAGGCGGGTTCGCATGGCCTTGAAGTTGTCCTTGTGAGTGTCCCAACCACCTACGCTGAGGGAGACAAACCGGGCTCCGGCTTCCACCAGCCTGCGGGCTAGCAGGAAATTGCGACCGTCTTTGCCGTAACGATCCTGAGTTTTCTTGTCTTCCTGTTGGTATTGCAGGGCATCCAGAAGGCGGTTGGAGGTAATGACGTCTACTGCTTCCTGATTGAAGGCATCCATGCCTTCGACGATTCCAGATGAATCAATGTCGCGGCGAAGGTTATCGAAGCAGGTGAGCAGTTTCTGACGATCAGCAAAACGGTCGGTGGTGATGCCGTTAAGTTGCATGTCTGCCTTGCCTTTTCCGCTTGGTGAAAAGGCGTC
>CAYSOI010000357.1:0-4829 GCA_964432425.1 uncultured Opitutales bacterium
TAAAGCCAAGCTGGAGCTTGGCGTTCCCGGGTAGGAAAATCATTATCGGCTAAAGGCGAGACGCCTCAGCTACTATGACAACACAAGCTTGTTAACCTTTGTTAGGTAAAGTTTCAGCCAGCTCGATTTACCCAAGGATGTCTTTGACGACATGGGAATGCTCCACGCCGGTGAGGCGTTGGTCAAGGCCCTGGAAACGGTAGGTGAAGCGTTCGTGGTCGATGCCGAGGCAGTGGAGGAGGGTGGCATTGAGGTCGCGGATGTGGACGGGCTTGTCGGCGATGTTGTAGCCAAAGTCGTCGGTTTCGCCGTAGGTGGTGCCACCTTTTACACCGCCACCGGCCAGCCACATGCTGAAGCAGCGGCCATGGTGGTCGCGGCCATTGCCGAGTTTGCCCTGACTGTAGGCAGTACGGCCGAATTCACCTCCCCAGATGACGAGAGTGTCTTTGAGTAGGCCGCGTTGCTTGAGATCGGTGACCAGGGCGGCGGAGGCCTGGTCGGTGTCCTTGCATTGGGCGGTGAGGTGGGGCATGAGGCTCCCGTGTTGGTCCCAACCCCGGTGGAAGAGTTGAATGAAACGTACATCCCGCTCGGCCATTCGTCGGGCCAGCAGGCAGTTGTAGGCAAAGGTGCCGGGCTCTCTGGCCTCTTCGCCGTAGAGTTGAAAGGTGCTTTCAGGTTCCTTGGAAAGATCGGCGATTTCGGGAGCGGCGGCCTGCATGCGGAAGGCCATTTCATATTGGGAGATGCGGGTCTGGATTTCCGGGTCGCCGGAGGAGGCAAATTTGAGCTGGTTGAGAGCGGCGAGGTCGTCGAGTTGGGCACGACGGTTTTCGCGGGTAATGCCCGCAGGGTCTTTCAAATAGAGTACCGGATCGCCACTGCTGCGGAGCAGGACGCCCTGGTGATTGGAGGGAAGGAAACCGCTACCCCATAGTCGGGAGAAGATGGGTTGGCCGGGGTTCTTCCCGTTGCCCTGGGAAAGCATGACGATGTAGGCTGGCATGTTCTGGTTGGCACTGCCGAGGCCGTAGCTGGCCCATGCTCCGGCACTGGGTTGGCCAGGGATTTGGGAACCAGTGTTGATAAAGGTGATGCCAGGGTCGTGGTTGATAGCCTCGGTATGCATGGAGCGGATGACAGCGATGTCGTCGGCCACCTTGGCGGTGTGGGGAAGGAATTGGCTGACCCATGTGCCGGATTCCCCGTGCTGGGCAAACTCCTTGATCGGACCGCAGAAGGGGAACTGTTTCTGTCCTGCGGTCATGCCAGTGAGACGTTGGTCACCGCGGATTTCCGGAGGCAATTCCTTACCGTGGTACTTCTTCATGACTGGCTTGTAGTCAAAGAGATCGATGTGGGACGGCCCTCCAGACTGGAAGAGATAGATGACCCGCTTGGCAGTGGGTTTGTGGTGGGGAAGGTCAGACCTGGCGGCTTGGGCGGAATTGGAGAGGAGAGAGCCCAAAGCCATGGCTCCGAGTCCGTTTCCGGCTTGGCCGAGGAAGGTGCGTCGAGAGAGGGAAAGTTGTGAGGAAGAGTTCATTCGCGGGTAATGGTTTCGTCGAGATTGAGGAGTAGGGAGGCGACAGAAGTCAGTGCTGCGGATTCGGGGTCGGCGTTCGGTCCGAGGTAACTTCCGATCCGTTGTGGATCTGCTTTGAAGTAGTCCACTTGGCGGGTATAGGCGTTTTGGAGGATTTGCAGTTCGGCCTTGGAAGGTTGGCGGGAAGTGGCGAGGCGAAAACCATGGCGGATCTGGTCGTCAATGTTGTTACCGGTCACCATCATCCGCTTGGCTAGACCCCGTGAGGCTTCGACAAACTGAGGCTCGTTCATGAGCACCAAAGCTTGCAAGGGAGTGTTGGTGCGGGATCGGCGAACGAGGCAGGTTTCGCGATTGGGAGCATCAAAGGCCATCATGACTGGCGGTGGCGAGGTCCGTTTCCAGAAGGTGTACATGCTGCGGCGGAAGATGGGTTCTCCCTGGTCCGGAAAGAAGTGCTGGGCGGAGAAGAAACCGGGGTATCCAAAATGGCTGACTTCCTTCCACAAGCCTCCGGGTTGGGGCGGGTAGACACTGGGGCCACCGAGTTTGGGGTTGAGAAGACCACCAATGGAGAGTGCAGTGTCCCGGATGGATTCTGCATGGAGTCGAAAACGGGGGGCTCGGGCAAGGAGGCGGTTGTAGGGATCTTTCTGCTGGAGGACTGGAGAAACATTGGAAGTCTGCCGGTAAGTCCTGGAGAGAAGCATGGTTTTGAGGAGTTTCCTTACATCCCAACCGGAGGCGACAAACTCTGCGGCCAGCCAGTCGAGGAGTTCCGGATGTGAAGGCCATTCGCCCTGGGAGCCAAAGTCTTCGGCGGTCTTGACGATGCCGGTGCCAAAGAGGAGTTGCCAATAGCGATTGACTGTGACTCTGGCAGTAAGGGGATGCTTGGGGTCGGTCAACCAGTTGGCGAGGGCGAGGCGGTCCGGGGTTTCTGCATGTGAATCTCCAAACAGGGACGGAATGCCAGCTTTTACGGTTTTGCCATGCTGGTTGTATTGCCCACGGATGAGGATGGGAGTTTTCCTGGAGGCGGCTGCCATGTCCATGACCATGACGGTAGTCTTGCCGGACTTGAGGGATTTTTTGATGAGGCCAATCTCGCCGTCGATGGCTTTCACAAACTTCCCCATGTCGGGATAGGCTTTGGAGAAGGCGTTGATGATCTGCTTTCGATCCTCGGGGGTACGTTGATGGCGGGGTTTACGAAGAGCCTGGATGAGGTTGCTGCTGCCTTGCTTGATGCGGGTGAAGGTGTTGCCCCATGGTGCGGTACCATGATTGGCCATGACCGAGGCCGAGCGAAACCCTTCCGGGGCTTGGGAACCTTTCCAGCCCGCCAGCTCCTTGTCCGCGACTTGCCAGGAAGCATCTGTGCGGAGGTACGTGCCGTCAGAAAAGGCAGCCAAGGCGACCAGAGCTGCTTTTCCTCCTGTGGCTTGCCAGTCCTTTCCCCGGATGGCCAGTATGTTATCCCCTTCCTTGAGGTGGGGGCGGAGATTGAGGATGGAAGGCTCCCGCCAATCCTGGTTTCGGCCAATCTTTTTGCCGTTGAGCCAGACATCGGCTTCATTGTCACAACTGATGAAGAGTTGGGCAGACTTGGGTAATGTTTGGAGAGAAAAACTTTTGCGGAACCATGCGAACTGGCCGGAACCAGCTTTGTTGGCCCAGATCCAGGAAAGACCTTTGGCTTGGTCACCTTTGGGGAAAGGGAAGGGGCCAGCAGATTTGCCCGAGGTGGCAGGCGGAGCTTTGGAGAGAGTGTCGGCCTCCCATTGGGAATAGCTCCCACTCATGGCGGCACCAGGGTTGTCCTTCAAGTCCTCCAGGGCGGCGATGCGATCCTCCAGAGCTTGTTTGAATGCATCTGGTTTGTGGAGAATGGGACTGACTGCAAGGAATGGCTTGGTATTGCCATTGGTGGCACCTTTTCCGGGTTCGGAGGAGGTGTTGAAAAAGGCAAAAAAGCGATAGTAGTCCTCCTGCGGAATGGGGTCGTATTTGTGATCGTGACATTGTGAACATTTCATGGTCAGCCCCATGAAGGCAGTGGAGACGGTGTCGATCTGGTCGGCAATCCGGGCGACTCGGTATTCTTCGGCGATCGTGCCGCCCTCATGGGTATTCATGCTATTGCGGAGGAAACCAGTGGCGATTTTTTGGAGTTCGGTGGCTTTGGGCAGAAGGTCACCGGCCAGTTGTTGGCGAATGAACTCGTCGTAGGGGAGGTTGTTCTGGAAAGCATGGATGACCCAGTCCCGCCAGCCCCACATGTCTCGGTGGTCATCGATGGAGTAACCATTGGTGTCGGCAAAACGGGCGACATCCAACCACTCCATGGCCAGGCGTTCGGCAAACTGAGGTGTCTGCATCAAGCGTTCAATGGTCGGGAGGTATTGGCCTTTCGGGTCTTTAAGAAACGCGTCCACGGCCTTCACGTCCGGGGGCAGGCCAGTCAGATCGAGGTACAAACGCCGAACGAGGGTTTCGGGGGCAGCCTCAGGGGAGAATGCGAGGCCTTCCTGTTCGAGCCGGGCCGCGACAAAGTGGTCAATGGCGTTGTCTGCCTTTGCCTTGGTTTTCGGAAGCGGTGGACGTTGTACAGGCTCAAAAGCCCAGTGGTCAGCATACGGGGCACCTTCCTTGACCCACCTGACCAACAAACTCGCCTCCTCTTTCGTGAGCGGATTCTTGTGTTTGGGCGGTGGCATTAGGTCGTCAAGATCATCGGTCGTAATCCGGTAGACTACCTCGCTATCCTCTGGCTTACCGGGAACAATGCCAAAGTAGCCGCCAAGATCAGCAAACGCTCCGTCCTTGGTATCCAACCGATAATCGGCATCCCGCTCCTGGGTATCCGGGCCATGACAGGAGAAACATTTGGCCGAAAGAATCGGGCGAATGTCGCGGCTAAAGTTAAGGGGCTCGTCCTTGGCGTGGAGTGTGGGCACAAGGATCAATATCCCCACTAAACTCTTCATCTTGCTCTTCATCTTCATCAAAATATCCTATACTTTCGTTTTCGGTAAATTGACCCATCCACCTTGGAATAGGGTTCATTCCTGACTCAATGGGCTGGGGTCAAGCTGGCTTGCCATTGGGTAATGTCGGCTTTCATCCTTTTGACGACCTCAGGAAATTGCGAGGCCAAATCCTTGGTTTCCCCTGGGTCTTCCTTGATTTTGTAGAGCCTTGCGGAGGCTTTGTCCCAGGTATGGACATTCTTGTATTTGGTGGTGTCTTCGCCCTTGAACCGAAGGATCAACTTCCA
>CAYSOI010000358.1:0-4819 GCA_964432425.1 uncultured Opitutales bacterium
ACCGACAAATGCTCCGAAGCTCACTGGGCACAACCTTGTGTTCGAGTTGGTGTCTTCACCGGAACTGGAGCGGACAAAACGAAGGACAAATACGCCTACGTCCCCAAAAGCTTCATCTTTCTCGATGGCAAAAAGGCAATGATGCCCACACGCGACTGGGCCATGAAAGCCCGCTACATTCCTGGCCAAGTCTGGGCCGCCCCCGGAGTTCCCCGAGCGGATGTCAACCCACGCCCCCTCCACAAAGATGTCCCCGACAACGGCCTCATTGGCTGCTACTCCCACGACAACCAACACATCTTTGCCACCGCATGGGAACCCTACCAGGAACTCTTCCAAGGTGTCGGCCGCTGCCTCCATAGTGACTTCCGCCTCGGAGGCCTCCAAGCCGGCGAAACCCTCGAAATCAAGGGCAAGATCTACTTAGTCGAAAACGACATGGAGAAGCTCCTTCAGCGTTACAACAAAGACTTCCCGGAACACAAAGTGTCTCACAAAAAGTAGGAATTCCTCAATTTGCGCAAAAGTTTTATTGCGCAATAGATTTTTTGTGCAATAAATTTGTTGCATGAAAAGCAGCAAGCAAATGAAGCTCAAGATAGGAAGCCCTGTCACCAAAGAGAACTTCTACCCAAGAACAGACATTCGAGGAAGGTTGGTAAGAGCCCTAAAGAGAGACATGGTCACTTTTCTTGGCCCACGTCGAACAGGCAAAACATCCATTCTATTAGACCTCAGGGACAATCCTCCCGAAGGCACATTGCCCATCTTTATTGATATCCAACAGTTAAACAATATCCCAGACTGGTTGAGTTTGATGATCTCTGAAACGAAGAAAGCTCTTAACATCGCCAGCAAAAGGAAGGATTTCCTTAAATTATCCAAGAAAAAGATAGGAAACTTCCTGCAAAGGATAGAAAGTATTTCAATCTTAGATGCTGGAATAAAACTTGGAAAAGGGGATCAAGCGACACAACAATGGAAGAAGGAGGCTGATGAGTTCTCCACCTTGGTTATCGAATCTGAAATTCCGATCTACTATATGCTGGATGAATTCCCCTGGTTCTTAGGTAATGTAGCCAAAAATCATACGCCTGCCGAAGCACAAGCTTTTCTTGATTGGTTCCGATCCTTACGCCTCAGCCTTACCGATCATGCCACTAGTTTTCTCTTAACAGGCTCAATTGGACTTAATGGATTACTACGGCGACTGGAGCTCAGCTCCACAGTAAACGACTTAGATTCAGTTGAAATTCGTCCAATTAATGAGACTGAAGCGGATGAGTTCATTCAAGCTTTAGCCAAAGGCGAAGAGATCAACATTAGTAAATCCGCACGTAAGAGTATACTGGAATGCCTGGGAGTTGCCTGGCCAATCCTGCTCCAAAATTTTGTTTCAGAAATTCAGGAGTTTGGCTCTCATCGAAAAACAGAACCAACCAAAGCTGACATCCAACAGATTTATGAACAAGAACTGGTACGGGGGAATAGGAACAAATACTGCCACGAAATGTTCACAAGGATTAAAAAGTTAGATTTCTTTAACCAGAGTGAACGAGCTCTTGCAGAACGAATCCTCAAAGAACTCACTCAAAACAAGGACAGCCTGGGAAATGATGAGATAAAGAACATTCACAGTGATCTGATCCCTGAAGAAATGCACCGATCGGTTCTAGAGGATGAACTGGATTACGTAATCGAAACCCTGCTTCATGACGGATACCTGATTCGAGATAACGAGGGAAGGTATCAATTTTCCTCAAATGTTATGAAGGATTACTGGATGCACAGAATTGCCTGAAGGAAACCTGTAATGAAAGAAGATCCACCACCCTTTGCTCTCTATAACCCGGCCATGCTGGAACCAGAGGTCCTCCTCTCCGAATTTACAGCCAGATTGGATATCTTGGAAAGGATATTGGCGATCATCCGGGCAAACAAGGATGGAGAACCGCCCCAGCATGTTCTTTTCGTCGGAGCTCGTGGCATGGGAAAAACCACCCTGCTTTGTGCAATCTCCGCAAGCATACAAGTTCGTGAACCTAACCTGAGAAAGAATTGGCAACCTGTGCTGTTTGATGAAGAAAGCAGGAGAATTGGTGACCTCGCCGATTTTTGGTTGGAATCAATCAGACAATGGGAGAACTCCGTAGAAAACCATCCTGAATGCGAGTTGGTGGACAACCTCCTTGATAATCCCGGCCCTGATCTGGAAGAGAAAGCCAGAGAGACCTTCCTACAGCTCATCGACGAATCTGGAAAACGTGCCCTGCTACTGGTGGATAATCTCAACCATGTTCTGGCGGCAATTCATGAAGAAGAGGAACAATTGAGGCTCCGATCCTTCCTCATGCAAGACTCAAGGGTTATGCTGATAGGAGGGGCAACAAGATGGTTTGAAGAAGTGACCAATGTGGATAAACCGTTCTACGAATTTTTCCGCCCCATTGAACTCAAGCCATTGAGCTTTGAGGAGATGAAAGACTCCCTCACCAAAATCGCTCAAGTTCGCAACGATGAGAATGTACTTGAAATTCTGAAGAATCGTCAGGGAGGCATCGCGGCACTTCATGTTCTGACAGGTGGAAACCCACGATTGATTCGTACCTTTTACCGTCTCCTGAATGAGGGGTTAGCTGGAGAAATCCGACAACAACTCGAACGTCTGATTGATGACTATACTCCTTATCACAAGGCGATTGTCGACAACCTACCTCCACAGCAACAAAGAGTCTACGATGCCATTGCTTTAAACTGGAACCCATGCGACGTAGCAACGGTTGCTAAAGCGACAAGACTGAAGAGCAATCAAGCAAGTGCTCAAATCAAAGCGTTGACCAAAGCCTCCCTTATCAGTGAAGCCCCTCTTGCTGGAACTGAAAAAAAGAAGAAATATCTTCTATCCGACCGCTTCTCCAACATCCATTACCTGATGCGTCATGGTCGATCTGCCCGCAGAAAAATGCATTGGTATGTACTGACACTCAGAGAATTGTTCGATGACAATGACTATATGGAAAATATGATGAATGCGATCCATTTAGGAAGAACTAAAGGGGAGTTCTTTAGAATGGAATGCAAGGATCTTATCAGAAATGCCTTGGAAGCCGCTGGAAATGAGACTGCAAAGAGGTTGTTCTTAGACAAAATAACGGATACTCAAAGTGCCAGTGACCCAGAACTCGCAGAGATAGCTTGTCGCGAAGCCATCGAACAATCCCCTTCGGATTATTATGCATATTTGTGCCTTGGGATTTGCTTGGAGCGGGCTCAAAACCGTACCAATGAGGCAAAAAATGCCTATGTAAAAGCTACAGAGTTGTCGCCGGATGATCCAATTGCTTGGATTTGCTTAGGAAATGTACTAGCAACAGATCCTGAAACGTACTCAGATGCGGAGAAAGCCTATAGAAAAGCAATTCGCATCACCCCTAAATTGTATATATTGTGGAGACTCTTGGGTTCTTTATTAGATCGGATGTCTCGTGATCAAGAAGCTGAAGATGCATTTAAAACAGCAATACAAATCAATCCCATTGATGCGTCATCTCATACTGACCTTGGTGCTTTTCTGTTTAAGGATCATTCGAGATTCAACGAGGCAGAAACTGCTTTCAGGCAAGCAATCAAGATCGATCCAAACGACTCCTATGCATGGAATTTCTTAGGTATTATTTTATCACAAAACCTTAAAAAATATGGAGAGGCAGAAGAGTGTTTCCGGGAAGCTATCCAATTGAATCCTAACCATGCTCCCTTCAAAGCAGATTTAGCGTTCCATTTACTAAATCGTGAAGACGCCATTTCTGAAGCCCAAGAATTAGCGACAGAAGCAGTCATGATAGACCCTGGTGAAAAAACATGCAGAGCTGCATTTATAAAACTTTGTCTTCAAGAGGCTAATTTCCTACACAAAGCGTTGCCCTCAATCACACTCTGGTGCTTAGAAAACCCTAAGGATGCGGATCAGAAAAGCGTATATTTCTTCCTCTTTGCAATGTGGATAAATTATGCAAAAATCGAGTCTCCGCAACATGCGGAAAAACTTATAGAAAAACAATCTGAAGAAGTACAGGAAGCTTTGGAGATTCTGAATGATGCCTTCAAAGCATCTGTATCCAAAGGGTATCTTCACCAACTTGCCCCTGAACGTAGAGCTGCAGCTCTGAAAGGCCTGGAAAAACTGGGGATCAAACTGAAGTAATTGAGTGCAATTGCTAAAACACAAAGCGTAAGTCCCATACTACCTATGAAAAACCACCTCCTTCTCTTCACTCTCTTCGCAATCACATCGCTCTCTTTCGCCAAGGAAACTCCGGAAGAAGCGGCGGCTCAGGAGAAGATCCGGGCGGCCATACCTTTGGGCGGGAATTTTGAACCGAAGCCTGAGGAGGGCATCTTTGTAGCGGCGGGACATAGCATGAACGTGGTGATCTCCAGAGATGATGGAAAAACCTGGAAACCTGTGTTCTACGGTGCTCCGGGAGGCGATCATGGAAGATGGGCGGTTTGGAACTCGGTGGCCTATACAAATGGAGTCTTTGCCATTGCCTCAGGTTGGGGAGCTCCTGGAACAATCATTGCTTCGACTAATGGTGAAAATTGGCGACATCTTACCGGAACCAATCGCAAGGCTCCCCGAAAAGACAGGAAACTTTACGACATGAAAACTACCATGCACTTCATTGGTGTGGATGGTTCCTTTCTGATGCCTTTGGAAGCGACTCCTGACTTTGGGAAAACCTGGTACCAGTATTCCGCCTACGGCTTCCGGGATGCCAACAATGAGCGGATTAAGGTCAACCTTGCCCATCCGTCC
>CAYSOI010000359.1:0-4807 GCA_964432425.1 uncultured Opitutales bacterium
GGCGGCTGAATAGTCGCCTCCTTTGGCCCATTCGAAGTGGGTGGTGACATGTTCAGGATCCAGAGGGCTGTGACGATAGGCAGGCCAAGCTCTTTCAATAAAGCCTTCCTGAATCCACCCCATGTAGCTGTTGCGGAAATTCTCACTGGTTTCGGCCAGCCCGCCCCCGATGACGACCATTCCAGGATCGAACACACGGACAAGGTCTCCAAGGGCGTAACCCAGGATTTGTCCTTGCTGGCGGAAAATGTTGATGGCGAGCTCATCTCCGTCTTCTGCATAGTCGCGGAGTTTGAAGGCTTTCTCAATGATGGTCAGGTCATCGGTATTGAGGGGATGGTCTTTCCATTGATCTTTGGCCAATTCGAGGCCAACCCGGCGGCGAAGAGCAACCAGCGAAACCCAGGCTTCCGCACAGCCTTTCCATCCGCAGGAGCAAGCTGGAAGTTCCCCATCATCTTCACGATGTGGGACGGAGATGTGCCCAACTTCCAAGGCCAGGCCATTGGCTCCTTCATAAATTTTACCACCGGGAAGAACCAGGCCGCCGCCAAGTCCTGTACCGGGAGCCACCAGAAGAATGCCTCCATCATAATCAGGGCGAACGGCATATTCCCCCAGAGCTGCGGCATTGCCGTCGTTGGTCATGTAAGCAGGGATACCCAGCACTTTGGTCAGTTCGTCACGAATATTAGTGCCGACCCAGTCATCGCCGAGGTTGGCACGGGTCCAAACCACACCATCACAATTGGGTGCCGGAACATCCAGGCCAACGCCTTTGATGTCGGAGACTTGGATATTGGCCATTTTTGCCAACTCTTCCAATGACTTCTGGAGCTGGCCAAAGGTCGCTTTGTAGCCGTCTTTTACATGGCTTTTGACTTCGGTCATGACTCCGGTGGATTGGCCATGAGAATCCACCAATGCGGATTTCACTGTGGAGCCGCCGATGTCGAGTCCTGCGTAGTAATGAGATGCTTGGGAAGCTGTGTCTGTCATAGTTTTAAAGTGGTTTGGTTCTGGTTCATCAAATCTTCAATCTCTTCGGCTTCAATCGGAGTATCGGCCATCAAATTGATCGGTTTGTTGTTGGTAACAATGATGTCGTCTTCCAGTCGTACAGCAAAGCCTTCTTCTGGTATGTAGATACCGGGCTCGACTGTAAGCACATACCCTTCCTGGATCGGCTCATCCACTCTGGCAACATCATGCACATCCAAACCGAGTGGATGCCCCAGTCCATGCATGAAATACTTTCGGCAAGCAGGTTCATGCGGGTCCTGGTTCTTGATATCATCGCTGGTGATGAGACCCAGTTCGAGGAGTTCCTGGTTCATCATGCCTTGGGCTTCCTTTTGCCAGACGGAGTGCTTTTTGCCGGGGGTTGCTCCTTTGATGCTGGCCCGCAGCACACGAAGCACAGCGTTGTAGACATCCTTCTGGCGTTTGGTAAAGCGTCCATTCACAGGAATGGTCCGGGTCAGGTCCGCATTGTAATTGGCGTAACTGGAGGCACAGTCGAGAAGGAGCATGTCCCCATCCTGACAGACCTGATTGTTCTCAATGTAGTGAAGGATGCAGTTATTCTTACCGGAGGCGACAATGGGCAGGTAGGCAAACTTTCCGCGATTACGGATGTATTCGTGGGCCAATTCAGCTTCAATGGCGTGTTCGGTCACGCCTGGCTCCACATAATCGAGCAATCTCAAAAAGCCACTTCTGGTAATGTCCACCGCTTTTCGGAGGAGCTCAATTTCCTGAGGCATCTTGATCGCCCGGAGCTTGTGCATCATGGGAGCCAACCTGTGATATGTGTGTAGTGGAAATTGTTGCTGGCACTCCTGGATGAAACGCAGATCCCTTGATTGAACAGTAACATCAGCTCTGCCGTGTTCATTGGTATTCAAACAAGCTCCTTTGGCTTCGCACATCAGAAGGCGATGCTGCGTGGGGAATTCGCTGAGCCATTGAATATTTTCAATACCGGAGATTTTTTTGGCTTCCTCTTTGGTGTGTTTGTGCCCCTCCCAGACCGCAAGGTGCTCATTGGGTTCCCGCATGAAGAGAATTTCTCGATTCCTTGGCTCAATGGCATCAGGAAAGAGCAGAAGGATACTCTGTTCCTGTTGGATGCCTGTGAGATAAAACAGATCGGAATTCGGATGCATCGCATGCACTCCGTCTGCACAGGTAGGCAGAATGTCATTGGCATTTACGATGGCAAGGGTGCCTTCGGGAAGCAGTTTGGTGAGACGCTCACGATTGTCCTTAAAAAGCTGATTATTGATAGGGAGATGACGCATAAACTTTCTATTGATTTAATTTTAGGGGCCGCTTGCTAATACCTTGGGATGCTGGGGTCAACACTCTCTGACCATGCATCGATGCCACCGACCATGTTGTAGAGGTTGGAAAAACCCTTTTCTTTAAGGAACGTAGCAGCCTGATAACTTCTCATGCCATGGTGACATTGAAGGATGATGGGTTTCCCCTTTTGTGCATTTAATTCCTCATAACGAAAGGGGATCTCCTGTAATGGAATCAAATGAGCACCCGAAATACTGGCAATCTGGGCTTCCATGGGAGTTCGCACATCCAGCAGAAGCGGTGGGGAATCCTCTGAAAGGAGTTTCTGGGCTAGGTCGACCGTAATTTGTTGAATTTCATCTGCGTCTTCAATCGCCTCCTCTTCTGGTTCTTCGGAAGCTGGCCCATTACAAAAAGCTTCGTAATCGCTCAACTCCGTCAGGCTGGGGCTACTTCCACAAATGGGGCAGTCTGGATCTGGTTTAATCCGGAGTTCTTTCCATTGCATCTCCAGAGCATCGTAGATTTGAAGACGATTTTTGAGCGGAGTCCCCTGCCCAATCAGAAACTTGATCGCTTCCGTGGCCTGAGCAATACCAATGATGCCCGGCAAAACTCCCAGCACTCCGCCTTCCGCACAGTTGGGAACTTCTCCAGGTTTCGGAGGTTGAGGAAAGAGACATCGATAGCACGGCCCGTCCTCAGTGGCAAAAAGAGTCACCTGCCCTTCAAACCGAAAGATGCTGCCGTAGACATTGGGTGTACCTGTCAAAACGCAGGCATCATTGACGAGATATCGAGTGGCAAAGTTGTCCGTACCATCAATGACCAGGTCGTATTGAGCAAAGAGCTGCAGGGCATTATCATTCGTGAGAGGCTCGGGATAAGTATCGACCTGAACATCCGGGTTCAGTGCCTGGATACGTTGCTTGGCAACTTCCACTTTGAGTTGCCCAATATCCGCGGTACTGTAGAGGACCTGGCGTTGGAGATTGGTCGCATCAACCTTATCAAAGTCAATGATGCCCATCCGGCCAACTCCGGCGGCGGCCAGATACAGAGCCACGGGGCAACCCAGACCACCTGCTCCCACAATCAGCACCTTGGCATCCAGGAGTTTTTGCTGCCCTTCCATACCGACTTCAGGAAGCAGGATGTGTCGGCTGTAGCGTTCTCTTTGTTGGGGAGTCATGAGCAAATCGGGCAATTGGGGTTACGTTGAATTTGAGTAGTAAGGCTTTGCATATTGCGAAGATCCATCGAAAAAAGTTTGCCGGACAAAGGTTCACCAATGCCGGTGATGAGTTTGATCGCTTCCATTGCGCCAAGGCAACCTACGGTTCCAGATACGGCTCCAAACACAGGGAACTGCCGTTTCCAATGTTCCGGTGTTTCCGGGTAGAGGCAGGCCAGACAGGGCGACATTCCCGGAAGTATGGTTGTGATCTGAAACTGTAGTTCGTACATCGCACACTCCACCATCGGCTTGCCTTGCCGAACTGCTTCACGGTTCATAAGGTAGCGTTCTTCAAAAAGAGGGGCACAGTCGACAATCAGGTCCGCTTGAGATACCAACTCGGCAACATTGTCGTCATGGATGTTTTCCGGCACGGCCTGAATGGTCACGTCGGGATTGAGTTCATTGAGACGACGCTGGATCGATTCAATCCTTGGTTTGCCCACCCAATCCCTGGTCATCAACAGTTGGCGGTGCAAATCACTCAGTTTTACGTTACCTGCATGAGCGATGATAAGTTTCCCCACACCTGCGGCAGCCAACTCATAAGCCACCAAACCGCCAAGTCCCCCACATCGTGAAATCAGGACCGTTGCCTCTGATAATTTCTCCTGACCGGCTTCGCCCACATCCGGCACCCACATTTGCCATTCATAAATAGCTTTTTGACGATCTGTGAGCATGACGTGAAATCCTCAACCTCCGGCAATGGGAGACATCAGAGTAAAGGAAGCCTCTTTTTCAATGGCTTGCTGTAGGGCATCGGCAGAAAGTTGTTGCCCATCCTGAAACAGCAGGATGCTGCTGCGAACAGTATCATCTTCATTCAATAGCCTTGGCTTGAGGGCTGGATACTCTTTGGTGAGGGTTTGCAGGGCAGCTTCCAGGGTTGTGCCTTCCGGAAAATCGAGTTTGGCAGATTGCGTCGCCGCTGCTTCACGAAGTTGGCCCCAGAGATGAAATTCGAGAGTCATGTCAGTGGGTGGCTTGGTTACTGCGACTTTGGACTTTTCCACCGGATAGAGTAAATATGATGTCTCCGAGGCGGGTGGCCTCAGACTTACTGTGGGTGATGTGCAGGGTGGTGACGTTTTCCATTTTGATGGTCTGGATAAAGAGTTGGCAGATTTCTTCAAGATTATCCTCATCCAGAGCACTGAAGGGTTCGTCAAGGCACAAAAAACGAGGTCGAATGGACAAGGCCCGCCCCAGGGCCACACGCTGCGTCTCGCCGCCACTGAGGCCTTCCGGCTTACGGTCCAG
>CAYSOI010000360.1:0-4772 GCA_964432425.1 uncultured Opitutales bacterium
GGGATTTGGAGCAAAGCGGCTGGACATTTCTCCTAAAGTATCCATGGAAATTCCTATGAATTGGTCTCCTTCTCTGATCTTGTTTGCGGTTCTGGCGATGCCTGGAACTGCAGCCACTGTAATTGAATCTCCGAGGGAAATTCCGCTGGCTTACGATGTGGATGTCGTGGTGGTGGGAGGTACGTCCCGTGGAGTCGCTGCGGCGGAAGCTGCCGCGAAACATGGTGCCTCGGTCTTTCTTGCGGCCCCCCGGCCTTATTTGGGGGAGGATCTTTGTGGCACTTACCGCCTTTGGTTGGAACCGGAGGAAGTTCCGGAATCGGATCTGGCTCGGGCGATGTTCAGTGAGTTGGGGGATGCCGGACGGCTGGAGCAGAGAGGTTATCCGTTCACTTATTCGGCGAGCTTGCCTTCGGACAATAAGCATGCGGACCCAAAGAATACGGTGCTGACGGATGGAAAATTCCGTTCAGCGGTATCGGAGAGTGTGCAGTACAATGGGAGTGTCGCGATTGTTGCGGATCTTGGGAAGGTACGGGATGTGTCGAAAATCAGGGTGTATGCTTTCGAACGGAGGGGGGATTTTGTGGTGGAGGCCATTCAGGTATCGATCAGTCCTGATGGTAAACAATGGAGCTCGGTCGCAGTCCTTCCCCACCCTGGTAAGGTCACCCGGGAAGCTGACTTTGCGTACCTCACATTCCAGCAATCGGTTCCCAGTCAAAGCGGTCGCTACCTGCGTTTCGAGGTCAAGCAGGCAGCCGAGGCATCACGAGTGTTGCTCGGAGAGGTCGTGATTGAGGGGGAAGATCCCCAGCCTGTGGTCAAAGACAAACCTTCCAGGATTCGCCGGGTCACTACGCCATGGCAGATCAAAGCAGCTCTGGACGACGCCTTATTGAAGGCCAAGGTTGATTTTCTATATGGGTCTTATGCCACCGACATTCTGCTGGATGGGGAGGGTCAGTTTGCGGGCATTGTCATGGCCAATCGCTCCGGTCGACAGGCGGTCCGGGCACGTATCCTCATCGACGCGACGGACCGGGGTGTTGCGGCGCGGCTGGCGGGGGCTCAGTTCACAGATTTTCCAAAAGGGAAACAGGTGTTCTCCCGTATCGTGCTGGGTGGGCAACCTACCGGGGGTGCAAAAGATCTTGGGATCACCTACCAGGTCAGGGAAAAATCGTTTCCTGTCTATGAGCATACGCTGGAGTTGGGCATGCGGGATGGAACCTGGGCCTCCTTCGCCAAGGCGGACGAAGAGGCTCGTAACCAGACCTGGCACACGGGACAAATTGCTGCGGCGGAGATGCTGTTCCATGTACCACCGGATTCTCTGGTCAGCCGTAAGGATTTGAAGCCGGGTTGCCTGAGCGACCTGATGCCGGAGAAGGTGGAGCATGTCTTCGTGCTGGGACCTTGTGCTGATCTTCCCCGAGAGGAAGCAAGGGATTTGATGCGTCCATTGGCGGGAATGGCTTTGGGGCGGAAGGTTGGGAAGGCGGCAGCGGAGGCGGCAATGGTCCGCTCGGCCTCATCCAAACCGGGACTTCGGGTGGCGGGTGATGTGGCTCCCTCTGGAGCAAAAGTGGCGGAAATCGGCGAGATGCTGGATGGCATCTGGGGCAAGATGGAGTTGGAAGGTTCACCCAAAGTGAAGAGCCCGGCACGGTCCATCCCGGTCATTGGCCGCTATGACACGGTGGTCGTAGGGGGAGGAACCGGAGGTGCTCCGGCTGGTGTTGGGGCCGCACGTGGCGGTGCACGTACACTGGTGATTGAATACTTGCACGGTCTTGGTGGCGTGGGAACGCTGGGCCGCATCACCAAGTATTGGCATGGCAACCGGGTGGGCTTTACGGCGGAGGTGGACCAGGGTGTGGTGGAGATGGCTGGTGGTGCCAAGGTCGATGCCCGCCAAGGGTGGAATATTGAGAACAAGATGGAATGGCTCCGAAAGTCCATTGTTGAGGCAGGGGGCGAAGTTTGGTTCCAATCTCTGGGTGTGGGTTCCGTGGTGCGGGATAACCGCTTCATCGGCGTGGTTGTTGCCACCCCATTTGGCCGCGGAGTGGTGTTGGCCAATACCGTGATTGATTCCACAGGAAATGCCGTTCTTCCGGCTTGTGCCGGGTTGGAAACCCAAGGCATCACGGGGGAACACATCTCTGTACAAGGTACGGGCCTGCCGCCTTTCACTCCCGGCGAAAGTTACAAAAACTCGGACTGGACCTTTACCGATGATGACGACGTTCTGGACATGTGGCGCATCCATGTGGTGGGCCGGAAAAAATACCGGGGGGCTTTCGATACCGGACAGTTGATTGATACCAGGGCACGGCGACGGATCATTGGCGATATCGTGGTCTCCCCCATGGACATCATTAACCAGCGGATTTACCCGGATATCGTCACAGTTTCGAAGAGTAATTTCGACAACCATGGGTTCTCCAGCCACGAATTGTTCATGATCACACCTCCGGACAAAGCGGGGTTGGTGGGCAATGTGCCATACCGTGCCCTGTTGCCAAGGGGATACGATGGGATTCTCGTCACGGGCCTGGGAATGAGTGCTCATGGCGACGCCATGCCTGTGATGCGTATGCAGGCCGATGTACAAAACCAGGGCTATGCGGCAGGCAAGGCCTCAGCAATGGCGGCGGAGGAAGCATCGACCGTCCGGAAGATTGATGTACCTGAACTCCAGAAACATTTGGCCCGCAAGGGAGTGATCCCGGAAAAATACATTGATGCGGAGGACAGTTATCCCTTCAGCGAAGAGGAAATGGAGAAGGCGGTGGAAGACATGGGAAGGGATTATTCGGGCATCGCAAAAGTATTGGTCGATCCGGAACGGGCGGCATCGTTGTTACGCAAGGCGTGGAAGAAATCCAACGACGAAGGGGCGAAGCTGCGTTATGCACATGTACTGGGCATGCTCTATGATGACACAGGGTTTACATCCCTCGCCAATGCAGTGGATTCCGCAGAGTGGGACAAGGGTTGGAATTTCCGGGGAATGGGTCAATTCGGTGCGACGACTTCGCCGGTCGACAATTTGGTCATCGCCCTTGGGCGGACGGGTCGCCAGGAAGCCGTGCCCGTGATCCTCCGCAAACTGGAACAACTGACTCCGGCGAGTGAGTTTTCCCATGTCCGTGCGGTTTGTTTGGCACTAGAATATCTGCGTCCACCCAATGCCGCGGCCCCGTTGGCCACTTTCCTCCAAAAGCCAGGGATTGCCGGACATAGCTTTCTGGAAATCAATGATGTGATTGCCCGTACACCGACCAATATCAACGACAACAGTACCCGCAATAACTCATTACGTGAATTGCTTCTAGCCAGGGCACTGTATCGATGCGGAGACGACAAAGGACTCGGCGAGAAAGTGTTGAGCCAATATACCAAGGACTTCCGTGGTCATTATGCGAAACATGCCCGCTCCATCCTGGCCGAAAAGGAATAAGGTGTTTCAAGTGGCACAAACAGATATCGGAAGGCAAATGCCAATTCGAAGGCCAAAAATCTTCGGCGAAGCCCATGGACTGCGTGCAGCCTGCTGCCGCTTTCACTTGCATAGCCTGCTGTGCAAGCCCGCTCTGGTACTTCTTCTCACCTTGCAGGTCCTGTTGACTGCCATTTCCGCTGAACCCCTCTCCCACGAACTGAGGATTGTCCACCCTGGAGACCCGGAACGTCGGAACTTGCGGGTTGTGCTGGAACAACATTTCGACGAAGCGGGAGAGCCCATGGCCTACAGCACCTGGGTCGACTCCGTCATCTGCAAGGAAAAGACCTGCGAGGTGGTGAAGGTGGAGCTGCACTGGGATGCACTGGGCCGATACCAACGCTACAAAGTGGCGAAGGGCTCGAAGTTGACCAAGCTGGATCATGTCCCCTTTACCCAGGCCGACCATGCCAAGCTGCAACGCATCCTGCTCGACAAGGATTCTCCCCTGCGGGAGGTAACCAAGGAAGGACTGACTGGTCCCAAACCGAAGCTCGAAGAAGGTATCGATGCGGTCACCCGCCCGACGGTTTTGACGTTGAAGAACAGTGTAGTGATTGGCGCCGGTTACTCCTGTTACGACCTCTGGCATTGGGCCAATGGGGAGATGGCTGGAATCGTGCGTTCACTGACCGGCAAATCGCTGAGCCCCGGTGCTCTCGAAGGATTGCTGTCGAGTCAGGACGATCAAGCTGTCGCTTTTGCCCTGACCCAACTCGGTCAACGTCAACTCTTCAGCACACAAACGGTGAAAAGAGTGGTGGCCAATATTCCGGCGTTCCATGATGACTTGGTCGTCCCCGCTCTGGGCTACCTTCAGGCGGCTCTTCCTGATGAACCAAAGTACTATGCCAAACTGGCTGGAGTTTTTGAAGAATGCGGTGAGGAAAAACGCATACTGATCCTCGGCCTTCTGGCGAAAAACCAGGCAGGCTTCCCGAAAGGTGCACTGGAGCAACTCAGCGCCGCCCTCCCGAAGTTCAACTCCCATCACGAACTGCACTTGTTCCTCACCCTCGTCACAGCCCGGCAAGCTGGTTCCGAAACGATTTCCCGGAATGTGGCCCACTTGCTGTCGCATCGAAAATTCTTCATAGCCCGCCGGGCCTACTGGTATCTGGAAAAGCAGGATTTACCCGAAGAAATCCAGGCCAAAGTGGACTCCTTCTACCACAAGTTTATGGATCGGCTATGATGCTGATTGGGTTTCGGAATTAGACCACATCGAAAAAGGTTTGAGCATTTTATCGGAGGTGAACTC
>CAYSOI010000361.1:0-4769 GCA_964432425.1 uncultured Opitutales bacterium
TGCATGTCTTAACCATGCCGCCAGCGTTCACTCTGAGCCAGGATCAAACTCTCCGAAAAGATTTTAATAAATCTTAGAGAGTGTTGAAGAATCCATCGATTCTTCGGACTATTGATAGCACCTTTCGGTGCCAGTATTATAAAACTCACTGACCGGAAGCTCGGTTATCGCACAAAGTAACTTTCAAAGAACAAAAAATAACAATTCAATTTGTTTGGCTTAACCTTTCGGCTTGGCCTCCCAAAATTTGAGGATGACGAGTAGATCGTTTGCGGGGATATCCGTCAAGTATTTTGAAGGAAAAAGTGAAAAAAGTTTTATTAGAGTTACATTTTGTTAACAAACCTAGTGATAGAGCGGGATCCAGAGGCACGAATTTTGGTATAATTTTGGTTTTGGAGAAGAATTTTTGCATTTTTCAACGAATTTCCGGGGATTTTTCGTGAGATTTTTCTTAAAAAACGAACTGAAAAATAAAAATCAGGAGTAAAAGCGCGGCAATTAAGGTGACGGTGATTTTGTTATTGCGGAGTTTTTTCTGAAAATCGGTGTATTCTTCGGGTGTTTCAGGAAGATCGAGTCCATCATACAAGGTATCTTCGGACCATCCAGTATTGTCGTCGGAGCCACATCCTGGGCAAGAGGGGCTGCCAACAGTAACTTCTGATCCGCAATTGGGGCAGATATAGGTGTCTGGAATTTGACTAGCCATAAGGTGTTTGATGTTTGCAGTCTTTGTAAACCTGCCAGTAGGTTTACCGCATGATGTATGAATATGTTACGCGTGTGATGGGTGTAAAGGGCTATCGGATTTCCGGTGATGACCACTCTGAGAAGTTGGCCTCGCTATTGGATGAGGTATCTTCTGAGCTTGGGAAGGATGGCTGGGAGCTGGTTAATGTGTTTCCAAGCTTAATGAGTGGTGGGGCGGCAGCAAAGTTGCTGGCTGTCTATAAGAGGCAGATAAAAGAGAAGACTGAATACTCTGACAGTTGATCGCTTAAGGGCGGGTACGCTTACGGATGGATGCTAGTAATTTTGCCCATCCTTCTTTGTCCAGACGTTGCTTCATTTTGCGATAGCCGTCTCCATAAATGGGGTCTTTATCATTGTTCAGGGTATTGAGAAAGTGTTTCGCCATTGGAGAAGGGCTTTTTTGATAAATAAGGTAATTTCCGAGGTTACATAGACCTTCCGTTTCCGCAGAGGAGAGTTTTATTCGATTTTCGAAGAGCCAAACATGGATAAGTTCGTGTGCAAGGACGCCCTCCAATTCCAATGTGGCCATGTGTTGAAGCAAATAGATGGTGTGGCTGGTATTTTTTCTCTTTTTACCAACCATTGTCTCTTCGCTCAGGGTAAGTCCTCTCATTCCTCCTTTGATGTGATAGCTAAGTCCGTTGGTAAGACGGGCCAGTTCTTTCCGGTCAACGAGCTTGATGTCGATTCCTGTGGGGATGTTTGAGATTCCGACTTTGCGTAGTGTCGCTCTGGCCGCTTTTTCAAGAGGGAGAACCTGGGCGGGCTGAACAATCGCGTACTTGTTACAAAAACTACAGAGGGCTCTGCCATCATTGAGGCGTACTCCCCCATTGGAGGTACGTTTGGAAATCACACGGTTACAGGAAAAGCAGGTTGGGGTTTTTACGCCACGGTGGTTTTCATGATAAAGGTTGCCCCATGCGTCTTTCAGATGGACGCCTTCGAGGGGAACCTGGCAGTAGGAACATTTGGGTAGTTTATTATTACGGAAGCAATGTAGGTGGTATTTGTGGCCATCCTGTTCAGTAAATTTCTCTTCAATGGGGCGTTTGCAGAAGCTACACTTGGGTTGGATGAACTTGGTATAGCAGTTTTCATGGTAGTGTTTACCTGAGGATGTGATCCATGTTTGTCCAAGCACTTTATTACAATGGGCACAGATCAATCCTTGTTTTTGACGATAACACTCGGGATGGAAAAAGGTACGTCCTTCCTGACGATAGGTTTTGCTAATGTTTTTATCGCATTGCTGACAACGAAAGCAATTGGGATGAACAACCAGAGGTCCAATCCGAAGGTATTTCCCGGTGATATTCTTGGAGCAAAGCCCGCATTGAACTGCGGATAGGTTATTCACCAATGCCACAACGAGAATTCCCCAAAGGGCAACAGCTCTCAATCTGTGGAGTAAGGCAAACATGTATAGCAATCAGTGGAAATTATCCATCTCCGTCCAGTAGATCTCCAATGCCACCAAGGATGGAACCTTCACCTTTGCTGGCTCCTCCGGCTGCAGGTGCATGTTGAAGTATCCGGTCTGCCAATCTGGAGAAAGGTAAGCTTTGAAGACAGACCCAGCCGTGACCTGAGAGGGTGGCCAGGAATAAGCCTTCTCCTCCAAAGAACATGGACTTCAGGTTTCCTGCACGTTCAATGGAATAATCAATTCCAGAGGTGAATGCCACGATACATCCTGTATCCACCCGGAGGGTTTCGCCGTTGAGTTCTTTCCAGACAACAGTCCCGCCGGCATGGACAAAGGCCATGCCATCTCCCTCCAACCTTTGGAGAATGAATCCTTCACCACCAAAAAAACCGGCACCCAGTTTTTTATTGAAGGCGATACTTACGGATGTACCGAGCGCCGCACATAAGAATGCATCTTTCTGACATGTGATCTCCTCCCCTACCTCAGTCATGTTGATGGGTACAATCTTCCCTGGATAGGGCGCGGCAAAGGCCACCCGGCATTTGTCGTATCCATCATTTCGGAAATGGGTCATGAAGAGGGATTCACCCGTTACCATACGCTTGCCAGCACTCATCAGTTTCCCGAACAAGCCTTGGTCTGGTTCGGAACCATCTCCCATTTTTGCCTCAAAAGTGATCCCGTCCTCCATGTAATTCATGGCACCGGCTTCGGCGATGACAACTTCACCAGGGTCTAATTCCACTTCGACGATTTGCATATCATCGCCATGGATTTCGTAATCAACTTCGTGGCAGCGGCTCATTTTTGGGATTCTGAATTCGGGTTGTATGGTGGGAAGCTCTTAATTTTGGAAACACTGTTGGCTTTCATGTGATAAATACCAACGAAGAATCCGTCTTCCCACTTTTCAGTGACTTCCAGATTTCCATCTATTTCAATCAGAGTATCCATCAGAATGGGACCACCATTCTTAGGAATCATGTCCACCACGACCCATTCGTTGGGTTCGGGAACTCTACCGAAGCAACAACTGGCTTGGTCAGCCATCAGAAGAAATGTACTGACACGATCCTTCTTGGTTTCCACGGGAAGCATGAAACCTTGGATACTGACGTGACGTCCATCCAGTTTACGAACATGTTCAGGAACTCTTTTGTCAAACTGCTCTTTGAGTTCCCAAGGCTTTCCTTTAGGTTGTTCGTAGGGGTATTCGTATTTAAACCCGGTAATATTCTTGAAACGCAGAGCCTTGACCAAGTTCGTAGGGTTTGAAGAAGCAAAGGGTGTCTTCTCCGGGTCTTTGGCATACCCCACCTGGAATAAGGTACTGAATACCAGTAGTGGGATAAGAATGGAATAGAGGGGCTTCATGGTGTCCAACTTCTAAAGTTAGTGTGAATGACCGTGATCTGCGTTCAAATTAAATGCAACTTGCTCGTAAACCGCACCCTGTGCTTCAATTTTCTGGACTGTGCCTTTCAAAGCACCAGTGGTCTTGAGACTATTGTGAGTTACGGAGAAATGGGAAGTATCACCAACGGTTTCATTCGTGAGTTCATTGGCTTGAGCAGGGACTTCAATCAATGCGGTCTCTCCGCCAGGGGTTTCCACATTCACGGAGATGGATGCCTGGGCAATCTTGATCACTTTTGCCGCATGTCCACCAAGGATGTATAAATCGAGCTTACCAGCGTCCTTGTCATGTAGAATTTCCAGATTATGGGCATGATCTCCCAACTGAACCAATACACCACCAAACATGGGTTTGTGGGCATGACCATGTCCGGAATGGTCGCCACCACAGGCGAAGAACAAGCATGGGATGATGCTGATAAGTACAAATTGAACGATGTTTTTGAGGCTCATGGCTTAACTGTTTATATATTAATAGAGAAAAATTGGATCAACTGGACGGCGCAAGGTTTCGGGAAACTTCAGTCTGGTAAGCGACGATGGCTGGAAGCAAACCACTGATCACCCCCAAAACCAACATCCCGGCAGGCACCCACACAAAGATAGGCTGAAAGGCAAAAAGATCAAGGACGACCCCCGTCTGCTCCCGAACGATCTGAGCCGCAGTGGATGCGACTATGATATAAAATGCGAAGGAAAGAATAACACCCAGAAACGCAATTCCCGTGGATTGGTAGATAACCATGGAAACCAATGTTCTCCGCCGGGCACCCAGAGAACGCAAGATCGCAATCTCCCGACGCTTTTCGTTCATTATATTATAAAGTATAGCTAAAATGGAGCCCGCAGCAGCAATACCGACCAAGTACGCGACCAACTCCAAAATCTTCTCAAACCAGCCAAACTTCTGAAAGAAACGGGACATGACGGGCACAATGGAGGCAAAGGTATACTCCTTTCCCTGCTTGTTGAACATGGGGTCCAGCATCGCGATGGCCTTCTTGGATCTCAGTTTCACTAAATATGCACTGACATCATTTTGCAGGTCCTCCCGATGCCCCTCCATGGTCTGAATTCCCTTGATTGGAATCCAAATGACTCGGTCCGCGGGAGTACTAGTCGTCTCCAAAATCGCCGTAACAGTATAAATGTCCTCATGTTG
>CAYSOI010000362.1:0-4733 GCA_964432425.1 uncultured Opitutales bacterium
CCTCCGCCAGCCATCCATAGGCTGAATCCGTAGGGGTGGTGGTCGCGACCATCTCTGCCTTGGGCAAAGGGGGTGCGGCCAAATTCTCCGGACCAGACGACCAGGGTTTCATCAAGCATCCCTTGTTGCTTCAGGTCTTTTAGGAGGGCACCGATGGGTTGGTCAACAGAGAGAGCATTGCCTGCGTGTCCTTTGCGGAGGCCACCATGTTGGTCCCAGCGGTCTCCGGAACCGCCCGGGCAGGTGAGTTCGATGAAGCGAACACCGCGTTGTACCAGCCTACGGGCAAGGAGGCAGGAGTTGGCGAAAGTCTTGGTGTTTCGGTTTTGGTGATCCAGTCCGTACATGTCCCGGATGTGTTTGGGCTCATTGGAGAAGTCCATCAGGTCGGGGACTTGCATTTGCATGCGGTAGGCCAGTTCATGGTTGGAGATGGCGGACTCCAGCATGTCGTGTTTGCCGGCACGTTTGAGATGCAATTGGTCGAGTTTCCGCATGAGTTTGAACTTCTCTTGCTGAAGTTCTGCGGTGGCATCCTTGCGTTGGGCATTGGCAATGGGTGGATTGCTGGGACGGAAGATGGTTCCCTGATAGGCGGCAGGGAGGTAGCCGGAGTTGAAGTTATCGAGTCCGCCTGGCGGTGTCAGTCCGGAGTTGATGACGACAAAGCCGGGCAAGTCCTGGCAGTGGCTACCGAGTCCGTATGTGGCCCAGGCTCCCATGCTGGGGCGCCCTTGAAGCCCACTGCCGGTGTGGAGGAAATAGTTGGCATTGGTGTGCTCCGGGAACTTGGCGGTCATGGAACGAATGACGCAAATGTCATCGGCGCATTCTCCGACGAAGGGGAAGAGGTCACTGATTTGGAGGCCGCTTTTGCCGTAATGTTTGAATTCCCATGGGCTGGCAAGGATTTTGCCGATGCTGTTGAACTGGGTCGGTTGCACCTTCATGTATTTGTAGGGGTCCTCGCCGTTGTGCTTGGTCAGCATGGGCTTGGGGTCGAAGGAATCCACATGGGATACCCCGCCATCCATGTAGAGGAAGATGACGCTTTTGGCTTTGGGCTTGTGGTGCGGTTTGAGTGGAGTCAGCGGGGAAAGACTGCGGCTGCGATCAATGCCTGTGGCATCGACTCCGGCGAAGGCTGGGTCTTGCAGCAAGGCTTGAAAGGCGAGAGTTCCAAAACCAATTCCGCAGTTTTGCAGAAAATCACGGCGGGAAGTGGGAGAGGGGAGAAATCGTTGGCAATGGTGTTTCATGGCTTCAAGAAAGTTCGTGATTATTGAATATAAATGAATTCTTTGGCGGAGACCAGCACGTGTGCCAGGGTGCTCCAGGCATTGGCGGGGTCGGTCTTGATTTGTTCCTGCAGAAAGGCTGTGACGACCTCCAGTTCTTCCGGTTGAGGGTCTCGACTGTAGGCTTGATGGTACATCTTTTGGATGCGGTTGGGGATGGGTTCCTGGCTTTTGGAGTAACGATCTCCCCAGAGTTTTACCTGAGAGCGGATAAAGGGATCGTTCATCAGCATCAGGGATTGCGAGGGGACATTGGAAACTGTACGGCGCCCAACGGAGTTGAAGGGGATCGGAGTATCAAAGGACAGCATGAGCGGGGAGAGGAAATTCCGTCGAACAGACAGATAAATACTGCGGCGACCATTGCCATCCAGTGGGCCACTTCCGGGCCTGCCCCGTCCTGTCATGAAGGAGTTCAGGTAGATGGGAGTGGGTTTCCCGTAGAGATCGGTTTTGAGCTTTCCAGAAACGGTCAGGAGTGCATCACGGATGGCTTCTCCTTCCATGCGGCGAATGGGCATTCTGTGCAGAAGTTTGTTGGTCGGATCTTTGGTTTCTGCCACGGTGTTGCTGGCTTCACTGGTCATCTGCCAGGTCTGGGACTTGAGGATGTAGCGGATGAGTTCTTTGACGGACCAGTCCTTTTCAATAAATTTGGTGGCCAGGTGATCAAGGAGTTCGGGATGGCTGGGAGTTTGCCCCAGCACGCCAAAGTCGTTGGTAGTCGGTACTATGCCGCGTCCAAAAAGATGGTGCCAAATGCGGTTGGCCATGACACGGCTGGTGTAGGGATTTTTCGGAGAGGTGATTTCGTGGGCCAGTTCGAGGCGACCACTTCCGCCGGATTGAACCGGTTTTCCTCCCAGAGCTTCGAGGAAACTTCTTGGAGCATCTTCGCCCAGGGTTCGAGGGTTGCCCCGGATGAAGACTTTTTCATCTTCCGCACTGCCGTCCTGCATGGCCATGGCAATCCGGGAGTCCCTCTGGATTTGAGCAAGCAGAGCATTCCGTTTTTCGACAAACTTTTGAACCGGGGGAAAAGTTGCCGGATTGGCTTCGGGAAAGAGTTCCGGGTTGTTCAAGACCCAGGTTAGGTTACCGGCGGGGAGTTGGTTGTTAAGAGCCAGGGCCAGTTCTTCGTAGGTATTTCCCTTCAGCTTGAGGGCTTGCGAGGCATTTTGATAATGACGAAGAATTAGGTCACGGGCTTCTCTTTGATCCCCTTGGGCAACCATCAGAACTTCAAAGTTTTTCCCTTTGGGAGTGAATTCCACGTGGATTCTTTCGCCGACAAAAGTTTGTCCCTTTTTATCCAAGGCATGGGAGTACCAGGCCAGTTTGTCAGGATTCCCGATATTGGCCTTGGTGTTCCCGTGCAACGGACCTTGAACGAGACGGTGAGAGTTGACCACTGCCATTGCCGTGGCTTCCCCTTTGACAAGATACCAGAGACGACCTTCCTCCAGTTTAAACGTGGGGGTTCTCAATGTCGTGCCAGCCCTTTCGTATCGAAGGCCGGAACCGGCATCCAATTCCGAATCAATGATTCTCATCCCATGCCAAGCGGGATCTTTTCTGGCCATTCCGTAGCTGGCGATTCCGTCAATGGGTTGCTTGGGATTTGAGCTCCACAATATGTCTCCGGCTTTTACCACACGGGGGCCGAAGGTGTAGCCGTCCTGGAGGAAATGTTGGGTTGGGGCAGTGGAGTAGTTGATGACTGTTTTCAACTCTTGGAGGGCTTTGTTTAGCGTGTCATCCACAGCACTGCTGGCTGGCTGATCCAGTGGTACTTTTCCATTGCGACTTTTGGCCAGTAGATGAAGTGGGCTGGCCGCATCCTTTTCAGCTTTCATCAAAGCCTTAACCCAATGGAGCAGGGTTATGGAGTTGAGTTTGTGTTTTTCGGCAATGTTGGAAATGTTTGCCAGGGTCTTGGTGGAGAAGTTTCGGTCAATGGGATCTGTCGCGACAGAGGTGGCGGCTTTGGGGCGGTGATTTGTGAAGAGGATGTCATCAAAGCCGATGTTGCCCCAGCCACTGGTGTGGTTATCGACGGCCTGAATGGAGGCCTCCATGCCTTGATATTGCCGCACATCCCAGAATTTTCGTCTCATGGTGTTATTGTTGTCACCCGTTGCGGAACTGACGACTTTGCCATCGACCAGGAGGTTGAGGCAGGTTTGCTTTTTGTGACTGCCGCCTCCAATCAGGAAGGTGATGTAATCCCGCTCAATCTTAAAGGTTCCGCTGGTCAGAGTCCCTTTGTGGCCATCGCCTCTTCCTTTTCCCCGAATGTAGTGGGAGTTTACGAAGTAAGTGCCTTGTTGCTTAATGTTCTTTTGATAGGAGGCTTTGGTTTTCTCCGTGACCGGACCTTCGCCAAATGCATCTCCGGTTGTACTCCAACCCAAGTAGGTGCCATCTTCAAAATCCGCGAAAGTGATGTCTGCGCCAGGTTCCAGAGAGATGTCGGAGGCTTCAAAACTGATACCTTTTTGGAGGACATCTCTGGCGGCGAGAAGATAGTGTTCTGTATTGTCTTGAGTGGGGCGATCCAACCAGGCTCGCCAGGCTTCCTTGCCTTCGGTTTGCTCCAGTTTATCCAGCTGCTGGGCAATCTTTTTGTTGTGTTCCATCGACTCGTAGCGAACTTGCCGGTAATTGGAACTTTGGAGGAATCCACTGAACGCATAATAGTCCTTGGCTGTAATGGCATCAAATTTGTGATCATGACAACGGGCACAAGCGACGGTCAGGCCCAGGAAGGTCTTGGTGGCGACGTCAATCATGTTGTCGTAGCGGTCGGCCTCATCCTGCCGGGTGTCGACTGGGGAGTGCACCCATTCGCCGAGGAACCAGAACCCTGTTCCGAGCACAGATTCGTTGAATTTCTCCTCCGGGTGGAGGCGGGGATTGGGCAGCAGGTCGCCAGCAATGTGTTCATGAACCAATTGATCGTAGGGCACATCTTTGTTGAAGGCTCGAATGACGTAGTCCCGGTAGCGGTAAGCATTGGCCGTGTTGTAGTCGAATTCATGGCCCCGGCTTTCGGCGTAGCGGACAAGGTCGAGCCAATGTCGGGCCCAACGTTCACCAAATCTAGGTGAAGCCAAAAGGCGATCAATCAATCTGTCGTAAGCAGTGGCTTGGTCCTCTTTCAAAAATGCGTCGATTTGTTCCGGAGTTGGCGGCAACCCATGGAGTACGAAGTAGAGACGGCGAATCAAGGTATGGCGATCCGCCGATTTGGAGGGTTGCAGGTTTTCCTCTTCCAGGCGTTTCTGAATGAAAAGGTCAATCGGATGGTCGGAACGTTTTTGATTTTTCACCTTCGGTTCAGGTGGGTTACTTAAAGGTTTCCATGACCAGTGGCTTTGCTGGCGGGCCGCCAGGTCGAAGCCTTTCTTGTCGATATTTCGAGTGGTTTCTCTT
>CAYSOI010000363.1:0-4722 GCA_964432425.1 uncultured Opitutales bacterium
CCGACATTGAGGTCGGTGTAGTAAACAGTGATGTCCTGAAGGATTGGGGTGGCATCGTAAGGGTCGGGAAGGTTCCAGGTTTGCTGGCGTTGAATCATGTTTACGAATTTGGCGGGATACATGAAGCCGCCATCGGAAGCTCCGCCGGCAGTGGAAACTTTGCCGTTTTCTCCCCAGATGTTGCCGTGGCCGACATCATGGTCGTCTGGAATACAAACGGTGGGACGATCTTTCATGACTTCAGCAAACTGCACACCAAACTGGAGCCAACCGTAGGTGCCTTCATCGTGAGTGTAGTTTTGGTCTCCTGCGAAGAAGAGAAGGTCGGGGTCATGTTTCTTCAAATTGGAAACCAATGCGGCCCGAGAAGCCAGCTCCGGATCACGGGGAGAATTACAGGACATGGAAGCGACGACAATGGTGTCCTTGCAGGAAGGGTCTTTACGAATCAGGCCTTCAAAGGAGGAAAGATCACCGAGACGCAAACGATAAGGAACGTCTTGGGAATTGTCCCAGTTTTCCACACGAAAGTGCACATCCCAACCTGGATACAAAATTGCCTGCTCGTCTGCTTTCTCCCATTTGCCGCCTTTCTTGAATTCAAGAACAACCGACTTTGGCTCGTCCGGCATCAATGGGAAGGTTTGGCCGGTGATTTTGAGAACACCATGGTCATGGGTGTAGAGAGCAAACGCCATCGCGTTCTCACGAGGTTGGTTTTGGATCCAGGCCCGTCCTTTGGCTTCTTCTTTGCCTTTGAGTTTCCACCATTCACCAATGGCTAGATTGTCAGAATCCTTGGCCCTTCTGTCAGCATCTCCAAATGGAGTTGGGTCGTAGTAATTGGTCTTAGCCTGAGAAGTGAGACAACCGGCAAGAAAGATGCCTGAGAGGATCAGTTTAGTGAGCTTCATAGTGTGTGGGTTGGGTTTATGTTTTGTTGGAAAGTTGAAAGTGGGCTTGGGAGAGAGAGGATCTAAGGATAGATTGGCAACCTTGAATTTTGCGGGAAGCCAGTCAGCAGGCTGACTTGCGGGAAAGCGGCAGCAGGCTGCAGCAGTCCAAAGTGCTTCGCACGATGTTGTCGCCTTGCTCGGCTATGTGGCTTGAGGATTTCACTTTAGTGTCTTCTGGAAGAACTTGTCTGCCTCCTCCATCATCTGATCGAACCATTCCTGTTTTCTAATGAAACCGTGAGGGGCGTCTTTGATGATAGTCAGACCGGTTGGAATCCCATGCTTTTGGGAATGCTGGCGAAACTACTTTGGAGCAAGCACAAGAAAAGGGCGAGGAGGGAGCACCGAGGTTTCATAATCCAGTTTTATTCATAAATACACTTTGCTTCGAGCAGTCATTGGGTAAAGTCTTCCGGGTAATGAGCTCATTTACCGCCTTCTTTACCGTTGTGATCCTGCTCCTTTTAACGAGGCTTCATGCAGATCCTGTACTGGAATGGAAGACAAAAGAAGCCCCCGCCTCCTCTTCCCTTCCCCAAACTCTCCAAACTATCCAGGAGGGCCAAGGACTCCCTCAAGAGCAACTCACCATCGAAGCTTGGGTTCAAATTGACAAACCCATTCGCTGGGGAGGCATATTGAGTGCCATTCAGGACAATGGCAGTTACGAACGAGGGTGGCTTCTGGGCTATGAAAACAACCAATTCAGCTTTGCCCTCGCCTCCGCAAAGATCAAGCGGTTGACCTACCTCAAATCGAAGCAATCCTACTTGCCTGGAGTCTGGTATCACGTTGCGGCCACTTATGATGGCAAAGAGCAAAAGATCTACGTGGATGGGCAGCTCTCTGCTGCTTCGAAAAAACAATCCGGCCCCATCTTCTACCCTCCTGAATTGAAACTCGTGGTCGGTGCCTATCACGACTCCAATGAGCATTACCCCCTCTCTGGAAAAGTTGACCAGGTGACCCTTTGGGACGAAGCCTTGGAAGCGGCGGACATTCTTCGCCATTTCAACCAGCAAAAAGCAAAATTCCCAGGAGCGACCCCAGAACCGGAAATCAGTGCTCTCGCCGGAGACTGGCCAACCTACATGCACAACAACTCCCGCTCCGGACGTACCTCCGCAACGCTTCAGTTTCCTCTGCACCTGCAATGGTCACGTGAAATGGACCATCCCCCCAACCCCGCCTGGCCACCTCCCGCCAAGCAAGACTTTTGGCACAACAAGTACAACCTCCAACCACGGGTTACCTACGACCGAACCTTCCATCTCATAGGAAACGGCAAACGAGCCTATTTCGGCTCCTCGGCTGACGACCAGGTTCGCTGTATCGACCTCAACACTGGTAAAACCCTCTGGACCTTCTTTGCCGATGCTCCCGTGCGACTTGCCCCCACCCTGACGGAGGATCGCCTGCTGTTTGGAGCCGACGACGGTTTTGCCTATTGTCTCGAAGCTGCCACCGGCAAACTCCTCTGGAAAACCAAAGCCAACCCCAATCCCCCAAGATGGATTCCCGGCAACAACCGCCTCATCAGCTCCTGGCCCGTTCGTTCTTCCATTCTGGTGGATGGACCTGCCGCGTATCTCTGCTCTGGACTCTTTCCCAACCAAGGCACCTGGCACCTCGCCCTCGATCTTCGCAACGGCAACATCCTTGACCAAAAACCCATTCAATTCTCCCCCCAAGGCTACCTCGCTCAACGGGGAAACCAGTTTCTCATTCCAACAGGCCGGGATCTACGAGGCCGTCAACTTTCCGCCTCCCAACGCCGCTCAAAAAGAAAGGCAAACCACACCCCCGTAACCCCCACTCGTGAGTTTTCCTACGCCGCCATTTCCACGACCACCCATCGCATACTCGGAGGAGACAGCCAAATCGCCGCCGAATCCCTCGATTCCGGGAAAATCATATGGAGTCAGGAAGTTTCTGGAAATGCTTACGGTCTCGCCATCATAGGAGGACAGCTCCTTGTCAGTACAGACAACGGTACCCTCCTCTGCTTCGGACCCGATAAAAGGAAACCACGGCACATTGAGCGGGAAATTCCACCGAACATCACACAGCCTCCCCACTCACATGTCGCCAAGGCAACAACCTCGCTGACCAATCGCAAAGGCTACGCTCTCGTCCTCGGAGCAACCAACACTCAACTCCTCCGCAACCTCGCCAACGCCACAGACTTCCAAGTCATCGCCGTAGTCGGTGAACCCGACCAAGTCCAACCACTTCGCAAGGACCTGGCAAAACACCTGGTCTACGGAACCCGCATCACCGTACTGCACTTCCCTACAGAACAACCACTCCCCTTCACCGACTACCTGTTCAACTGCATCCTTGAAGATCCGAATGGCCAACAAGCCCCAGACATCTGGCTTCAGCAAATCCCGCAACTGATCCACCCCACTAACGGCATTTTCATCGACCAGTCGGGAAAGGCCACCTCTGGGCAAGCACTGGAAGGTGCAGGAGAATGGACCCACATTTACGCCAACCCCGCCAACACTGCCTGCAGCCTCGACTCCCGTACTTCCGGAAGCCTGCAACTTCAATGGTTCGGTCTTCCCGGACCCGAAAAAATGCTCGACCGCCACCACCGATCCATCCCTCCACTATGGAAAAACGGTCGCCTCTTTGTCCCCGGCAACGAAAGAGTCTATGGTGTCGACGCCTACAATGGCACTGTCCTCTGGGAAAAAGAAACACCCGGCTCCCGCCGCGTCGGAATCTTCCGCGATTGTGGCTCCATGGCCGCCTCCTCCGAAGCCCTCTATGTCGCCGCCAATGACAAGTGTATCGCCATTGATACGGAGACCGGCAAAACCCGCCAAACCTACCAAGTCCGCCAAGTTGGCAACCAGCCCGCTCATTGGGGATTGGTTGCCCATGTGGGCGACAAACTCCTGGGTTCCTCGACCCGCCCTGGTGCCTCCAGAAAAACCCACGACATGGCCACCATTCGGGAAGGCACCTATTGGGACAATCGACCCGCCGTCACCAGCATCAGCTTATTTGCCATGGACCGCCACGACGGAGGCCACATCTGGCAATACACCCCAAAAAACGGAGCCCTCCTCAACCCCAGCTTCACCTTCGCCGAAGGAAAAGCCTTCTTCCTCGAAAGCCGTAATCCCCAAACCCTCAAAATTGAAAACGGTCGAGCCAACTACGCCCAGTTTGTTGAATCCCATGGAGCCGATCTGGTCGCCCTTGATTTGGAAACCGGAAAGGAAACCTGGCGACAACCCCTGGAGTTCCCCAAAGAAGTGCAGAACAGTTCCCTCCTTTGTGCTCAAGGTCGCGTCATCCTCCAGTATTCCCGCAACGAAAAAACCGTCCGCTATGATGTTCGCACCTTCGATGCCGCCTCCGGCAACCTCCTCTGGGAGACCTCTCAGGACAATCGCAACCGCCCCGGCGGAGATCACGGCGAGCAGGACCATCATCCCGTCGCCATCGGCAACAAACTCATCATCGAACCCTTCGCCTACAACCTGAAATCCGGCCAACGCCTCCCCCAATACGACCTTCGTCGCCACGGACATGGCTGCGGAACCATGAGTGCCTCCGCCAGCTCTCTCTACTTCAGGGCCGGAAATCCAACCGAGTATCTCCTCGGCCAACAGAAACTCCGCAAAATCACCACCGTCTCCCGCCCCGGTTGCTGGATCAACATCATCCCCGCCGGCGGCCTCATCCTCATCCCCGAAGCCTCCTCCGGCTGCACCTGCAACTTCGCCGTCCAAGCCTCCATGGCCTTCCT